>JBDHJO010000028.1:0-29144 GCA_039586875.1 Gemmatimonadota bacterium
GGAACTGGATCACCCCAACATCTTGCCGCTGCTCGCCTCCGGTATTCGCGGATCGTACGTGTACTATGTGATGCCGCATGCCGACGGCGGGACCCTCGAGGAGCGGCTCCGGGAAGATGGGCACCTGTCGCTCGACGAAACCGTCCGCATCACGAGTGAGGTGGCGGCCGGCATCGACTATGCCCACGGCCACAACGTGATCCACCGCGACATCAAGCCCGGGAACATCATGCGGCACCGCGGCCGTTGGATGATCTGCGACTTCGGTGTGGCCAAGGCAATCGTGTCAGCCGACACGCGCTCCATCTCGTCCAGTGGCCTCGTAGTGGGAACGCCGCACTACATGAGCCCCGAACAGGCGGAGGGATCAAAGCGCGTCGGGCCGGCGTGCGACATCTACTCATTGGGTTGTGTCGCCTTCGAGATGCTCGCCGGGGAACCACCGTTCACGGGTTCCAGTCCACAGATCATCATCGCTCGCCATGCCCACGAGACGCCGCCGTCAGTGCGGGTAGTGCGACCGGATCTCCCCGAGCATGTCGATCGCGCGCTCGAATGTGCACTGGCCAAACGGCCTCGCAAGCGTTGCCCAACGGCACACTTGTTCGCAGCGATGTTGGCGGGAACGGCACACTGACGAGCGACGGTACGGCGCTCGGCACACGAACGCCGACCCCCTCCGCGATCGGTCCCTCGACCGCGCAGCGTCATGCAGCACCGGCCAATGCCGGCGCGCGACGTTCGCAGGCCCTCGGCGGGAAGCGAGACGCTACATTTCGATCCGGCAGGGTCCGATTACAGGCAGTACACCGTCGTTTCGCTGGCGCGCCCGCCGATCGCGGCCAGCGGTTTGACGATCACCGCGAATACGAGTTGCCATCGCGACTGACGTCGCCAGGATCCGCATGACCGCGTTTTACGTCACGATGTTCGTCCTCCCAGTTGCCATCATCGTCGCGGCGATCGTGTTCGCGCACGTCCTCCGCACGCGAAGGCGTTGAGTGCAGGAAGGCGCAACCGTTCAGATTGCCGCCGATCCGTTCGCGGTCGGGAGCTTTGTTGCCTATCTCGCCGTCGTGATCGGCATCGGCATCGCATCGGCGCGATTCTCCTCCGGTGGCGTCAGCGAGTTCTTCGTCGGCGGGCGGAAGATGCACCGGTTCGTCGTCGCCCTCTCCGCCGTCGTCTCCGGCCGCAGCGCATGGCTCTTGCTCGGTGTGACCGGAATGGCGTACTCGATTGGTGCCGCTGCCGTCTGGACGGTCGTCGGCTACATCACGGTCGAGATGTTCCTCTTTCTGTTCTACGCCCGCCGCATCCGCCACTTCGCAGACGCGCACGATTGTGTGACGCTGCCGGATTTCTTCGCCGCGCGTTTTGGCGACCGTGACGGCGCACTCCGATCGGTCTTGATCGTCATCATTCTGATCTTCATGGTGGGCTACGTCGCCGCGCAGTTCGTCGGGGGCGGCAAGGCCTTCGCGGGCAGCTTCGGACTGGACCAGCAGGTCGGTGTCACCCTTACCGCCCTGATCGTCGTTGCGTACACGATGTTGGGAGGCTTCCTGGCGGTGAGCCTCTCCGACATGCTTCAAGCTTGCATCATGATCCTCGCGCTCGTGCTCGTCCCCGCCCTGGCGATCGCCGACTTCGGCGGCCTGGGCCCGGTGCTCCATGAGCTTCGCGCACTGGACCCCACGACTGTCGACCCCTTCGCCCTCTCCGTCGGTGCGGCCATCGGTGCTCTGGGTATCGGGTTGGGTTCGCCGGGGAACCCACATATCATCGTCCGCTACATGTCCATCGCCGACCCCGACCAGCTCAGGTTCAGCGCGGTCGTCGGAACGGTGTGGAATGTGGTCATGGCCTGGGGTGCCCTCTTCATTGGGCTCGTCGGCCGGGCCTTTCTCCCCGATGCCGCGATGTTGCCGAACGCCGACACGGAACAACTCTACCCGCTGTTGGCCTCGCAGCACCTCCACCCAGTGTTCTTCGGCATCGTGGTGGCGTCGATCTTCGCCGCCATCATCTCCACCGCCGACTCACAGCTCCTGGTTGCCGCGTCCAGCCTTGTGCGGGACCTGTACGAGAAGATCCTGCGGCGGGACGAGGTCGTGCCGCCGAAGCGGTTGGTGCTCTACAGTCGCGTGGTGGTGGCGGGCTTGGTCCTCTGCGCGCTGGCCGTCGGCTTGCTCGCCGAGGAGCTCGTGTTCTGGCTGGTGCTCTTCGCATGGGCGGGCCTCGGCGCAGCGATCGGGCCCACGTCCGTTCTGGCGCTCTACTGGCGCGGCACGACCCGCGCCGGTGTGGTGGCCGGTCTGATCACGGGCACCGTCACCACAATCGTGTGGCAGTACACGCCGGCGCTCGAGCCGCTCCTGTACGAGCTGGTCCCCGCCTTCGGGCTCTCGCTTGCCGTCACGGTGGTCGTCAGCCGGATGACCCGACCACCGGCTGACGCCGACGAGTTGCTGCGGAGTATGCGCGCGCCCGACCCGAGCGATCGGCGCTAAAAGAGGGAAATCACATAGACGACCGCGGTGCTGCCGAGGAGCCCAAGGCCAATCCAGGACAGAGCCAGGAGCGGGCGGCCGGGTCGATCGGCCGGGTCGACCTCCGGTGACGTGACCGCGCGCAGGTTGAGGTATCCGAGCACCGGCGCCGTGCAGAACGACACGATCGTCGCGAAGTCGACGAGCGCCGTGAGCGATCCGACGAACGCGGCCAGCACGACGACCGTCAGAGCAGCGAGCACCCCGAGCGACAGCCAATACACCGACGATCCGCTCGGCACCTCCCCCGGGACCGCACGGCGCAGGTTGTGCACGGTGCGCTCGATCGCGCGCGGAAATCCGTCGACCACCGTGATCGACGTCGATAGCATCGTGGTGAGCACCGCCACGAGCACCATGGGACGCGCCCAGGTCCCGAGGGTCGTACTGTAGAGATCGACCAGCTGGGTGGCGAAGACAGGCCCTGCACCGCTGAACGCGGTTCCGGATCGATACATCACCCCGGCACCCAACACGAGAAAGCAGAACGCGAGCAAGGCGGTCGCGACGTACCCGACACCGAAATCGAGCCGTGCCGTGGCAACGGACACGCGACCGCCGGCCGCTTCATTCTTCGCCAACGTCCAGAGCGAGCTCCACACCGAGATATCGATCGCCGACGGCATCCATCCAACCAGCGCCAACAGGAACGCAAACGACACGGTGCCTGCCGTCTCCCCGATCGGTGGCAGCGCCGCGAGCGTTCCGAGCTCGAGGCGCCCTGCAATCACCACCGCCGCCGCCACGGTCGAGAGCGCGAGGATGGCGAGGATCACCTTCACGACGCGATCGAGCCAGGGAAAGCGACCGATCCACAGCATCCCCGCGCAGCCGGCAAGCACCACCGCGCCGGTTACAGGTAGCGGCCACGCGACCGCGAACGTGTAGTTCAACAGAAAGGCGGTGAAGACGATGATCACACTCTGGATCACGAGTGACGTGCTGATCGTGATCCCGAGGTAGAGCCACAGCGCCCAACGGCCGATCCGACTGTATCCCTCGACCAGGCTCGCCCCGGTGGCCGCCGCGTACCGGGGGCCAAACTCGAAGAACGGGTACTTCACGATCAATGCAACGACGATCACGCCGGCGAGGCCCAGCCCCGCTTGCGCCCCCGCGCGCGTGGACTGCACGAGATGGGACACGCCGATGGCGGCCGCGGCCCAGAGGAGGCCCGGGCCGAACGCGGCCCAGAATCCGATCAACCGTCGCTGCGTCGTATCGTGCATGGCGACACCAAGCTTGCATGCACTGTCGGGCAAAGAACAAGCCCCGCACGGCCAACGTGCGGGGCTCCCGTCTTCACCGGCTCTGCCGGGACCTACGGTTCGCGATACAGAATCTCGATATCGCCGTCGAAGGCCTCGACTTCGACCTGCGCGCCGCCTGCGCCGAGGGTGAACCGTGCGCGGCGTCCGGCGACCTCTCCGGCAATCTCGATCGGGAAGTCGGACACCAGCTCACCATCGTACGTCGCCACCATCATGCGGGCACCGGCATCGCGCGGCAGCATGAGCGTCACGTCCCCGTCGTGCGTCGCGAAGGAGTAGAGACCTTGCGACGCCAGTCCACCGGAGAACCAGAGATCTCCGTCGACCGACGTCGCTGCCACGCTCGACGAGACGACGTCGACCAGCCGCACATCGCCGTCGGTGGTTTCGGCCACGATATCCCCCGACACGCTCTCCACGGAGATCTCGCCGTCGATCACGCCCAGGCGCATGCGGCCCTGGACATCGGTTGCCGTCACGTCACCCTCGACGCACCGGACGGTCAGCGGCCCCCTGATCGCGCGGACCGTGACATCGCCCTCGTTGACACTCACCACCGTCTCCCCCACCGGACCCCTGATTGTGACGTCGGTGAACGGCCCTCCCACGTCGAGCGCCATTCCCTCGGGCACTGTGATCGTGAACTCCATCAGCGAGGGCGTGCGGGTGCCCGACCAGGACGTCCAGTTGAGGCGACCATCGTCGATCTCGATGTCGAAGTCCCCGTCACTCCACAGTGCGGGTCGCACGGCGATTGCTCCGTCCTCTGCCGTCACCATGACCCCATCCCGCCGGCCGTGATCCGCCTCGATGCGAACTTCCTGGCGTGCCCACGTCTCAATCACGATCTCCCCGGCATAGTTCTGAACGTCGAGCCTCGTCCCTGCCGACACGGCAAACGTCGTATCGGTTCCTTGCGGAGCGGCCAGCGCCAGCGCGGCCCCCGCAGCGAGCGTGAGTAGCATGGTATCCCTTCCTGTCAGCTGCTCCGGGCGGCCGAGGCCGACCGAAGGAGATTGAGTTTCTTCCGCATCATCGTCGCGAAGTGATCGGCCAGGTAGTCGCTACCGGGGTCCTTGGCGAGCGCGTCTCGCGCCTCGCCGATCGCTCGGTCGATCACCGCGAGATTGTTCCTCACGACACGGACGGTCGCGGTGTCGAGTTGGCTGCCCTCGCTCAACAGAGCCTGCTCGAGTTGCGCGATCGCCGCACCGTAGCGCTCGGCGGCCAGCAGTGCCGTACTCGTCTGCCGCGGCGCAAACGGCGTGAGGGCCGCGGCGCGCGGCGTCGCAGTGACCGGCGCCGTTGACCGTCCCACCCACCAACTGCCGGCACCGACGATCAGCAGCGCCAGGCCCGCGGCCAGTGCCATCGGAACGCGCACTCGGCGTTTCGGCAGCGGCAGCGGGACCTGCCTCCGCGCAGCGATGGCCCCACGGACCCCGCGCCAGACATCGGCATGCACCGGCGTACCCTGATAGTCAGCTGCCCACTGCCGCACCTGGCGCAGTCGGGCGAGGTCGGCGCGACAGGCTCCGCACGTCGCGAGGTGGGCGTCGAACTCTGCCCGCTCCTCGATCGACAGCTCGCCGTCGAGCACCGCCGAGAGTCTGTCAGTCCACGCATCCGACATCGTCGATCTCCCTAGGCGGCGAAGTGCTCACGCAACGCCATGCGTGCATGGTGCAGCTGCGACCGGGACGTCCCGGCGGAAATCCGTAGCAGGTCGGCGATCTCCTCGTGCTTGTACCCAGCCATGTCGTGCAACACGAACACCTCTCGCGCTCTCGTTGGCAGTCGTTCGACCGCCGTTTCCAGGTCCACCTTGAGCCCCGGAGTGATCCGCTCACCCTCGGCGCGCGCCAGATCCAGCTCGGACCCACCGTGGCGGTCCACGTAGGTCGCCCCTTGTGCGCGCCGGCGCAGGATGACGTTCGTCGCGAGTCGGTGCAGCCAGGTTCCGAACGCCGCCTGACTCCTGAAGGTGTGCAGCTTCTCCCACACCCTGACGAAGACGTCCTGCAGGACATCATCCACATCCTCTTGGCCCATGAGCCACCGCGCCAAGCTTTGGATACGGCCGACATGACCGTGATACAGACGCTCGAAGGCCTCGGTATCTCCGCTCACCGCCAACTCGACGTCGACCGCATCCCGCGCGGCCTGGGTCAGTTCCATGTCGCTCTGCAGAACGCTCACTCCACTCCGTGGCCCTTCTGGTGGCTCACGGCGTTAGATACATCCCGCGTAATACTTGGAGATATACGGCTTGATGCAGGGCGGAGTCCAGCGGGATGCCGCTCCGCCCCGTGACGAACGTCCTCAGCCGCCCGTTGCGGCGAACGAGGCACCGAAAAGGTCGCGGTTCAGGCGGGCAATGAAATCGGTACTGATCTGCTTCGGGCAGACGGCCTCGCACTCCCCGTGATTCGTGCAGTTCCCGAAACCCTCTTCGTCCATGACAGCGACCATATCGAGGACGCGTTGCCGTCGCTCGGGCTGTCCCTGCGGCAGGAGCCCGAGGTGACCGACCTTGGCCGAGACGAACAGCATCGCCGAGGCGTTCGGGCAGGCCGCCACACAGGCCCCACAGCCGATGCAGGCCGCCGCATCCATCGCGAGATCGGCCGACTCCTTGCGCACGAGGACGGCATTGGCGTCCGGCACGCTCCCTGTCCGCACATTGATGTAGCCGCCCGCCTGCATGATTCGGTCGAACGCACTCCGGTCGACCACGAGGTCCTTCAGGACCGGAAAGGCCTTCGACCGCCACGGCTCGATCCAGACCTCGTCACCGTGCGCGTAGTGCCGCATGTGGAGCTGACAGGTGGCTGCGCCATGCTGTGGCCCATGGGGTACGCCGTTGATGACGAGCCCACAGCTGCCGCAGATGCCTTCACGACAGTCATGCTCAAACGCGACCGGCTCCTCGCCCGCATCGGTCAACTGCTCGTTCAAGATGTCGAGCATTTCGAGGAACGACGCATGTTCGCTGATACCCTTCGCTTCGTAGCGTGCGAAGCGACCGGCGGCCGTCGGACCGGCCTGCCGCCAAACGTGCAGTACGAGATCCATTACTTGTAACTCCGCTGCGACAGGGGTACGTGCTCGAACGTGAGGGGCTCCTGGTGCAGCCTCGGTGCCGAGCCGACCCCCGTGAACTCCCACGCCGAGACGTGGGCGAATCGATCGTCATCACGGAGAGCTTCGCCCTCCTCGGTCTGGGACTCCGTGCGGAAGTGGCCGCCGCACGACTCTTCTCGTTGCAACGCGTCCCGACACATCAGCTCGGCGAGCTCCATGAAGTCGGCCACGCGGCCGGCCTTTTCGAGCGACTGGTTCAGGTCGCTCCCGCTGCCCGGCACGTTGACGTCCCGCCAGTATTGCTCCCGGAGCTCGGGAATCCGAGCGATCGCACCCTCCAGCCCGGCGCGGTCGCGGGCCATGCCGCAGTTCTCCCACACGATGGCCCCCAGCTCGCGGTGGAAACTGTCGACCGTGCGCGTGCCCTTCGCCGAGAGGAGTTTCTTGGTGCGTTCGTCCACCTCGCGCCGGACTTCTCCAAACGCGGCGTGGCCGGCGTCGAGCGGGATCGGCCCCAAGCGGGCGAGGTAATCACCGATCGTGTACGGCAGCACGAAGTATCCATCGGCCAACCCCTGCATGAGGGCACTCGCTCCCAGGCGGTTCGCGCCGTGATCCGAGAAGTTCGCTTCCCCGATCACGAACAGCCCGGGGACCGTGCTCATCAGGTCGTAGTCGACCCATAGCCCCCCCATCGTGTAGTGGGGTGCCGGGTAGATGCGCATGGGAACGGCGTAGGGGTCCTCGCCCGTAATGCGCTCGTACATCTCGAAGAGGTTGCCGTACCGCTCTGCGATCACGGGCTTCCCGAGCCGCTGGATGGCATCGCGAAAGTCGAGGTACACGCCGTTCTTCAACGCACCGACGCCCCGTCCATCGTCCACCGCCTCCTTGGCGCGCCGCGACGCGATGTCGCGGGGCGTCAGGTTGCCGAAGCTCGGGTAGAGACGCTCGAGGTAGTAGTCCCGGTCCGCATCCGGGATATCACCGGCAGCCCGCGTTTCACCCGCGTTTTTGGGCACCCAGATGCGGCCGTCGTTTCGCAACGACTCGCTCATGAGCGTCAACTTCGACTGGTAGTCTCCGGCCGACGGAATGCACGTCGGGTGGATCTGTGTGAAGCAGGGGTTGGCGAAGAGGGCGCCGCGCCGGTGCGCACGCCACGCCGCGGTGACGTTGCACCCCTTGGCATTCGTCGACAGGAAGAAGACGTTCGCATACCCGCCGGTCGCGAGCACCACCGCGTGCGCGGCATGGGTCGTCAGCTCCCCGGTCGCCAGGTCGCGAACGACGATGCCCCGGGCGTGTCCGTCGACGATCACCACGTCGAGCATCTCGCTGCGAGGAATCATCGTGACCTTACCGGTCGCGACCTCCTTCATGAGCGCCTGGTACGCTCCCAGCAGTAGCTGTTGGCCGGTCTGACCGCGCGCGTAGAAGGTGCGGGACACCTGCGCGCCGCCGAACGATCGATTGGCGAGCAAGCCGCCATACTCGCGCGCGAAGGGGATGCCCTGCGCCACGCATTGATCCATGATGTTGTTACTGACCTGCGCGAGGCGATACACGTTCGCTTCCCGCGAGCGGAAATCGCCGCCCTTCACGGTGTCGTAGAACAGCCGCCAGACACTGTCACCGTCGTTCTGATAATTCTTGGCCGCGTTGATGCCGCCCTGCGCCGCAATGCTGTGCGCGCGCCGGGCGCTATCCTGGTACGCGAAGCACTTGACGTTGTAGCCGAGCTCCGCGAGCGACGCCGCCGCCGACGCGCCGGCCAGTCCGGACCCAACGACGATGACATCGTATTTCCGCTTGTTCGCGGGATTGACCAGCTTGAGGTCGAACTTCCGCTTGTCCCATTTATCCTGGACCGGCCCGGAAGGAACTTTCGGATCGAGCTCCATTGTGAGCGCCCCTCCCCACCTATGCGATGATCCCGGCGACGACTGCCACCGGGACCGACATGAATCCAATGAAGACCACCCCGGCCACCAGGAGTGCGAGCGGTCGGCGATACCGGTTGTACCGCGGGTGATTGACGCCGAGTGTCTGCAACGCACTCCACACGCCGTGGTAGAGGTGGAGGCAGAGCGCGCTCAAGGCGATCGTGTACGCGAGCACGACGGGCCAGGCTTGGAATCCCAGCACGAGATTCTCGTACGCCGCACCCGGCACGAAGTCGGGGTGCACCGTGCCGACCGTGAAGTGCAGGATGTGGTAGACGACGAACGTGAAGATGATGACGCCACCCCACCGGATCGTCCGCGAGGCGTAGGTCGACTCCTCGGGGCGCAGCCCCTTGGCGTACGACACTGGGCGGGCGGCCCGGCTCATCAGCCAAAGCTGCATTGCCATCACCACGTGAACAGCGACCGCCGCGAGCAACACAATGCGGAACACCCACAGCAGCTGCCCGTGCCCGAACATCGGGGCACCGACCTCCCTGAGGAATTCCGCGTAATGATTGAACTTCTCGGGACCGTAGAACGCCTTGAGGTTCCCGTACATGTGTGCCAGCACGAACAGCACGAACACGACGCCTGTCACGGCCATGAGGATCTTCTTGCCGACAGACGAGCGGTAGAGGTTCAGCACCCGACGCATCGTCTCCCCTTCCACCCTTTCAACGGGTCATTCGACTCGATGATGATACCTCGGGTGGGCGGGGGGTGGCAACCGATCCTGTGGCCTCCGAACGAGCCTCCGGTATCTTTGAATCACGCAGGAGTCAGACGTCAGGATGCGAGGAGTGGGAATGACGGACACGGCGGCCGCCGACAAGGTCCGACTCGATCGATGGCTGTGGGCTGCACGGTTCTACAAGACCCGATCGGCGGCCGCGGCGGCGATCGACGGGGGCAAGGTGCAGGTGAACGGCTCGCGCGTGAAGCGATCGCAACTCGTGCGATCGGCCGATCGCCTGCGGATTCGCAAACCGCCGTTCGAGTTCGTCGTCGAAATCCGAGCACTCGCCGAGCAACGCCGATCGGCCGCGATCGCGGAAACGCTGTACCGGGAAACATCCGACAGCAAGGCGCAGCGGGAGCGGTTGCGGGAGCAACTGCGCGCACAACAGCACGTCACCTACGACGGCAAGGGCCGCCCGACCAAGAAGGATCGACGCGAGCTCGATCGCCTCAAGGAGTCCTGGTAGCGATGCGCGCGATGGTGTTGGAACGGCCCGGCCGTCCCCTTCGGGCCGCCGACCTCACCGACCCGGATCCTGGAGTCGGTCAGGTCCGCATCGCCGTCCAGGCGTGTGCGGTGTGTCGTACCGACCTTCATGTCGTCGACGGCGAGCTCACCGAGCCCAAACTCCCGCTGATCCTCGGACACGAGATCGTGGGGACCATCGACCGCGTTGGGCCGGACGTCGACCGATTCGCGATCGGTGATCGCGTGGGGGTCCCGTGGCTTGGCGCGACCTGCGGAACGTGCACCTACTGCGATCGCGGACGGGAGAACCTCTGTTCAGAGGCGCAATTCACCGGCTACACGCTCGACGGCGGGTACGCCGACTACGCGGTCGCAGATGCACGGTATTGCTTCGCGATCCCACCCACCTACACCGATGTCGCTGCAGCCCCCCTCCTGTGCGCGGGGCTCATCGGTTACCGTGCCCTGCGAGCTGCAGGCGACGCCGCGCGCATTGGTCTCTACGGCTTCGGCGCCGCGGCGCATATCATCGCCCAGGTGGCCCGCCACCAGGGGCGTCGCGTCTTCGCCTTCACCCGACCGGGCGACACCGAAGGTCAGCACTTCGCTCGCCGTTTGGGGGCGGAGTGGGTGGGCGGCTCGGACATGGCACCGCCGACGGAACTCGATGCGGCCCTGATCTTTGCTCCCGTCGGCACCCTGGTACCCACGGCCCTCCGCGCCGTCGCCAAGGGTGGCATGGTCGTCTGCGCCGGCATTCACATGAGTGACATCCCATCGTTCCCCTACCGCGACCTCTGGGAGGAGCGGACGGTGACCACCGTCGCCAACCTCACCCGGCAGGACGGGGAGGAGTTCTTGCGGATCGCCGCCGAGGTGCCGCTGCACACCGAAGTCCAGACCTATCCACTCAACGAGGCCAACACGGCGCTGGACGACCTTCGAGCCGGCCGCGTGACAGGAGCGGCCGTATTGGTGACCACCCCGGAGACACTCCCATGAGCGACGTTCCCAGGGACGCGACGGCGCACGACGACTCGGAGGAGCACGAGGGGGAGGAGTTCGGGGAGCTTCTCCGCTTCACGATCGCGGGTTACGTCGGCGGACTGCTGCTCGGCTTGGGGCTGGATGGGGCCGGCCTGCAGAGAAGCGCGGTCGGCCAATGGCTCGTGCGCACCTTGGCCGGCGAGGGCGAGAGCATCCTCGAGGGCGGGTACGCGCTGCGGCAGCGGCTGCGGGGAAGCCGCGGCAGCATGGCCGAAGCGTACGGGTGGGGGAAGCTGTTTGGCATGGCGGTGCCCTGGATCGTCGACTGGGGAAGCCGCCTCGCCGGGGTGGACATGTACGGCGTACCCGGGTTCTACATCCCCTTCTTCTACGCGATGACGGACCAGATTGGCGGGAACGTTTCCGGCTTTCTCTTCCTCCGGCGCCGCACGAGCGGGTTTGGGCGAGCGCTCGCCGCGTACGTCCGCCATCCGGTCATGGTCACCGGCCTGGGCGTGGTGCTTGCGGTGCCGGTCGGGTTGCTCGGAGCCCGATCGCTCGGGTTCAGCCCGAGCACACAGGTGCTCACCGCCCTCGAGACCATCGTCGCCAACCTCTGTTGGCTCCCCCCGACCGTCGGATGGCTGGCGGAGCGGAGGGCGAGAGCTGACGGGGGCCGGTCTCCTCGTCACTCCGTTTGACGACCCAGGGCCTGCGGCGTACTTTAGGGCGGGTTGGTCACAGGATATTCGGGAATTGCAGTACAGCGAAGTGTGATCGAGGCGTTTCGGAGGCATCGGCCCGCGGGCCGTGTGCCTCCGTTTGTGTTGTGAGCCTCCTTCTCGTGGCGAACGATGCTGTTTCGAGCGGCACGGAGGCCGCATCGAGGACATTCGGCGCAGGGGTGCGGAACTGCGCAGAACCAGTGGTCGGATGTGCGGCGGCGCCGGACCCCGACACGCAACCGGTGAGGGTAAGACGGCATGCGGACGCAAGGCGTGGTCAAGTGGTTCAATGACGGCAAGGGCTACGGATTCATCACCCCGGATGAAAATGAGAAAGACTGCTTCGTGCACTATTCGGCGATTCAGGCCGATGGGTTTCGCTCCCTGAAGGAGGGCGAGCGCGTCGAGTTCGACCTCGTATCGGGGGATAAGGGGCCGGCAGCCGAAAACGTCACCAAGGTGGGCGCGTAGGCGACGACCCGCTCCCGCTGAAAGGGGCCGCTGCACGATCAGATGGGCGGCCCCTTTCATTTTGCGGTCCCTACCGGCTAGGTTAGGTCCGGCTGAACGAAGTGATTCCATGTCCAAGAAAGACTCAATAGAACTGCAAGGCACCGTCACCGAGGTGCTCCCGAATGCCACGTTTCGGGTGCTGCTCGAGAACGGGCACACGGTCCTCTCGACCATTGCCGGGCGAATGCGGCGCAATCGGATTCGCGTGCTGGCCGGCGACCGCGTGACCGTTGAGGTGTCCCCGTACGACCTGACACGGGGCCGGATCACGTTCCGACACAAGAATTGAGCGGGATCGACGGACCCTTGCGGGACCGGAGCCCCGGACTAGCTTGAAAAAGAGCCTGTCCGACGTGACTGGCCCTCCCGCTCCGACACCAGGTGAGCCCCACAACCTCTGAGACGCGTTGACTACCCCAACGCCGCATATCTGCTCGTGACTGACGAAACTACGCTTGGCATCCTCGAGGTAACGTCCAAGGGAGCCGGATTCATCCGTCGGCAAGACCGGGGCTATCTGGCCGCCCGGGGCGACGTGCACGTGGGCCGAAAGCTGCTCCAACAGTTCCGGCTTCGCACCGGCGACGAGATCACCGGCGAGATCGGCAAGCCGCCTGGCCGGGGCAAGAGCGTGTCCTTGCGCACGGTAACCACCATCAACGGCCAGGATCCGAAATCCCTGCGCCACCGGCCGCTCTTCAACGAACTCACGGCGATCCATCCGAATCAGCCGTTGCGGCTCGACTGTGACCTCAAGCGGCTCGGCGGCTCGGACTTCACGAATCGCGTCATCGACCTGATCTGTCCGTTCGGTATGGGGCAGCGGGCGATGATCGTGGCACCGGCCAAGGCCGGGAAGACGATGGTCCTGCAGGCTCTGGCGGAAGGCATAGCCAAGAACCGACCGGACGCCACCCTGCTGATCCTGTTGGTGGACGAGCGCCCCGAAGAAGTGACGGAGATGGAGGCCTGCGGATTCGGCGAGGTCATCGCCTCGACGTTCGACTTCCCCGCCTCCCGCCACGTCTCCGTTGCCGAGCTCACCCTCGAGCGGGCACGGCGGCGCGTCGAGCTCGGCCAGGAAGTCGTGATCATCCTCGACTCCATCACCCGCCTCGCCCGCGCCTACAACCGGATCGAGAAGAGCAGTGGGCGCACGCTTTCGGGTGGCCTGGATGCCACGGCGATGGAGCGTCCGAAGCGGTTCCTCGGCAGCGCGCGAAACATCGATCCCAAGCAAGGGGGCGGCTCACTCACCATCATCGGCACCGCCCTCATCGATACCGGGTCCAAGATGGATCAGGTGATCTTCGAGGAGTTCAAGGGAACGGGGAACAGCGAGTTGGTGCTGAGCCGCGAACTCGCGGAGCGACGCGTCTTCCCTGCGATCGACCTCAATGCGAGCGGCACCCGCCGGGAGGAGCGACTGCTCAGCCCGCAGGAACTCGAGGCGGTGCACTCCTTGCGGCACTGGCTCGCCAATCTCCCGCCCGTCGATGCGATGAAGGAACTGCTCGAAGTCATGCGCCGTACGGACGGCAACGCCGAACTCGTCGAGCAGATTCTCAAGCAGGGGAAGGCGCGGATCGCCTAGGTTTCAGAGTCCGCCACCGCGGGCTGGATCACCCGCCCGTTGCCAGGCGCGTCGAGGCTCAGAATCCCGAAATACTCGGCTGCCGGTTGATGCGTGTCCCACCACTCGCGTGCCCGCTCCCGCGTCCACCGGCCGGTTGCCACCGGGATGGCTGCCAGTTGCCTCTCGGTCTCGTCCGCCGTGGCCGGTCGGTCCTCCGGCGACTTGCTCAGCAACTGCAAGACCAGTGCGTCCAGCTCCGGCGGGATCGACAGCTCCGTCACGGACGACGGGGGGTCGGGCGGCTGGTTGGCGTGCTGCACGAGCATCTGGATCGGCTGGGTGGCATCGAACACCGTCCGACCGGTGAGGAGCCAGTACGCGACGCACCCGAGCGAGTAGAGATCGCTCCGTCCGTCGACGTCGAGGTTCTCCCCCAGCGCACTCTCCGGCGACCCGTAGGCAGGGGTACCGGCAAAGGAGCCCACGTCGGTCAGGCGTACATCGGTCGACGCGCCGGTCGCCTTGACCAGCCCGAAGTCGAGCACCTTCACGAAGTCGTGTTCGAGTCCGTAGCGACACACGAAGATGTTGGCCGGCTTGATGTCGCGATGCACGAGACCCCGCGCGTGCGCTTCCGCCAGCGAATGGCAGATCTGTCGCAGAATCGCGATGGCACGTTCGGCGGGTACGGGCCCGAACTTCTGGACGAGCTCCTCGAGGCTCAGTCCGTCCAGCAGCTCCATGACGTAGTAGAAACGACCGTCATCGGTGCGTCCGAAGTCGTACACCTCGATCGTGTGGGGAGACCGAAGCTGGGACGTCGCCTGGACCTCCCGCTCAAAGCGGTGATGGTGGCTCTGGGAGTCGGACGGCGACACTTCAGGACCCGACGCCCCTCGCACCAATTTGATGGCGGCCGGACGGGCGAGTAGATGGTGCTCTGCCATCCAGACCTCCCCCATCCCCCCTTCACCGAGCTTGCGCATCAACCGATATGCCCCCATGCGTCGGGCCCGGTTCACGTCCGAACCCAACCGGTAGATCACGCGCGACCCCACGACCGCCATCCCCACGCAGATGAGGTTGGCGGCGAACATCTGAAAGAGATGCGAGTCCGGAAGCGGCACCCCCCCACGCCAGACCCCGATGTAATAGAGGACCGGCGTCGCGGTGGCGGCCGCAAGCGACGCCAGCAGGGTACGCATCGGCGTGGCCGGCACGATCATGGGATAGAACACGATCCACACCGCCACCCATGAGATACCGGCGATGACGGTCGTTTCCGGCCACATACCCCACATCAGGTAGATGTCGATCCCGTACGCGGCGACGACCTCGAACACCAGGCCGATCGTCAGCAGGCGCTCCGGCGCCACCCTGTGGTATCGGGTAAAGACGAACATCCCGAGCGCCAGCACGATGAACATCCCGGCCCACGCGTCCGGCGTGAGCGGCACGCGCGCGGCGGCCTCGATCCACCACTCGTTCTCCGTACCACTGACGCGACCGGACCCGTACGCCAGGAAGTAGGCGCCCGCGTACACCAAGGCGGCGAGCCCGAGCCTCCGGCCGGCCAGCCGCACGACATCGGAGGGGAGGGTCGCCGTGCGGCCGTGCTCGTTCGACTCGAACGAGGCGGGTGTCTGTGGTCGAATCTGGTGCTCGTGCCCTGCCATGGTCCCACTGAGGTGGTAGACCGGTCTAAGATACGCGATTAGCCTTCGTGGACCATGACCCCCTGGGTAACCCGAATCATCGTCGTCAACGTGGCCATGCACGTCCTGACCATGGCCATGCCCGCCGTGCGGTACTACCTGCTGCTCGTGCCGGCGCTCATCCCGATCCGGCCGTGGTCGGCGGTGACGTACATGTTCCTGCACGCGCCGGGGCTCATGCACATCCTGTTCAACATGATCGCGCTGTATTTCTTCGGCCCGGCTGTCGAAGCACGGCTCGGCAGCAGGCAGTTCGTCTCGCTATACCTCGCGAGCGGCATCATGGCAGCCCTGGCATCGTTGCCGTTCACGCCCTGGGTACCCATTGTCGGTGCCTCGGGTGCGGTGTTCGGTGTCATGCTGGCGTTCGCCAGCTTCTGGCCCAAGCAGCAGATCTTCATCTGGGGCATCTTCCCGATCGAAGCGCGGTGGCTGGTGATCCTGCTGACCGGGCTGTCGCTCTGGGCAGGGTTCGGGGGCCAGCGCGACGGTGTGGCGCACTTCGCCCACCTCGGAGGATTCCTCGGTGGGTTCCTGTACTTGAAGTGGATCGACTGGCGCTCACCGGCACGACGGTTCAAGAAGAAGACGCAGGCGCCCCCGCCTCCCAAAGACGGCGATCGCGTGGTCGAGCAGTGGCAGAACATCGACACGACGGGCATTCACCCGCTGAACCGCGACGAAGTGGAACGCATCAAGACCAAGCTGCGTACCCACGGCCCGAAGAGCCTCACCCCGGACGAACGTGCGTTCATGGAACGGTTCGCGACCCGGTGAAAGAGCCGGAGGGGGGCTATTCCTGCAGCAGCAGCTTCCCGATCGTCTGTAGCTGCATGTTGCTCGTGCCTTCGTAAATCGCACCGATCTTTGCGTCGCGGTAGTACTTCTCCACCGGGTACTCCTTGGTGAATCCGTACCCGCCGTACAAGTCGACACAGAGGCTCGTGACCCGTTCGGCCATCTGCGACGAGTACAGCTTGGCCATCGCCGCTTCCATCGTGTAGGGCATCCGGGCATCGCGAAGGCGCGCCGCGTTGTAGACCAACAGCCGTGCGGCTTCGAGCTCGGTCGCGGCCTGGGCCAGCTGGAACTGGACGGCCTGGAACGCACCTATCGGCTTCCCGAACTGCTCGCGCTCCATGACGTACGTCCGCGTGGCGTCGAGCGCGCCGCGGGCCAGCCCGATCATCTGCGCCCCGATGCCGATCCGCCCGACGTTCAGGGTCTCGATCGCGACCTTGTATCCCTTGCCGACCTCGCCCAGCACGTTGGAGCCGGGCACGCGGCACTGCTCGAGGATCAACTCCGTCGTGCTCGACGCCCGAATGCCGAGCTTGTCCTCCTTCTTGCCAACGGTGAAGCCGGGGAAGTCCCTCTCCACGATGAACGTCGTGATGCCCTTGTGACCCTTTGCAGGATCGACGGTCGCGAAGATGAGGAAGATCTCGGCTTCGGCACCGTTCGTGATCCACAGCTTCGTTCCATCCACGATCCAGTCGTCGCCGTCGGGCGTCGCGCGACACGCGAGTGCAAACGCATCAGAACCCGATCCAGCTTCCGAGAGCGCATAGGCCCCAACGGTGCCCGCGGCAAGCCGCGGGAGGTACGTCTGCTTCAGCGCGTCAGTACCCCAATCCAGAAACGGGACGTTCACCAAGGTGTTCTGGACATCGACCAGCGCGGACGTCGACGCATCGACAGCCGACAACTCCTCGACCGCCAGCATCCCCATGAAGAAGGTCCCGCCCGCACCACCGAGCTCCATCGGAATGTCGATGCCCATGAGCCCCAACTCGGCGAACTTCGGTATGAGGGTCGTGTCGTACTTCGCCTCCCGTTCCATCGCTTGGACCCGTGGCCGGACCTCCGCCTCGGCAAACTCGCGGACGGCGTCCCGAAACATCTGCTCGTCTTCAGACAGGACCGTCAACGGCGTGCCCGCCGTCGTCATCTCCTCAGACATTCACCACCCCTCCCTCATCGACTCAGTCCCAGTCGTGGTCGTCGTCCTCACCAAAACCCGCTGCGTCTCGCTTGAAGAACGCGGCATCCAGCACATACGGCGCCACCAGACCGGAGACCCGTGCAAGCTCGTCATGATCAAGCGGCTCAAACGTTTGCGCGATTTGGACATTCTCCTCGAGCTGCTCGATCGTGTCGCATCCCACGATCACCGTGCTGACCGGATGGGTCAGCACCCACTGCATGGCATCCCGCATCGACGTCAGTCCGCCCTCGCGGAACAGACGCCCGCGCGCCGGAATCTTCATGGCGACGATACCCATTTGCTTCTCGTTCGCCGTGCGCAGAAGCTCGGTCGCGAAGGGGAGATGGTGGGGATCGGCGGGATTCAGCGCCATCAGGATCGTGTCGAAGTCGAACCGCCCGATCCCGTCGAGCAACACGGCGGGGTCGTAGTGCCCGGTGATGCCCAGGTACCGGACCATCCCCTCTTCTCGAGCCTGTTGGAGCGCCTCAATGGCCCCACCGGACGCGAAGATCTGATCCAGCTGGTTGGTGCGGGAGATGTTATGCAACTGCCACAAATCGATCTGATCGGTCTGGAGGGATGTGAGACTCTGCTCGAGTAGGCGCAGGGATCCGTCCCGCGTCCGGTTGTGGGTCTTCGTGGCGAGGAACACCTCACGGCGCCGCGTCGCCATGACCTCCCCGATGTACCGCTGGCTGATTCCGCGCCCGTAAGCCGCCGCCGTGTCGATGTAGTTCACACCGAGGTCGAGTGCTCGGTTGATGATCGCGACGGCGTCGTCCTCGCGTCCCGACTGCTCCAGGGTCGCCTGTCCGCCGAGGCTGAAGAGGCGGACACGATGGCCTGTCCGTCCGAACGGTCGCTCAGGCATCGGGGGTGCCGACCCCTGACCCTGATTGCGAAGGACGAACGCCGATGTGGCACCAACGGCACCGAGTTTGACGAATTCGCGGCGGGTGTAGTCCTGCGGCGTCATGGCAAACCCTCCAGGCAGACAACACGCATTCGGTTGCCCTCGTGCCGGGAGGAACCGAGGGAGCGATCTCCTAAAATGTACGCCGGGCCGACAGGGATCAAATGCCCAACACGAAATGGGGGAATGGTCGATGTCCAAGGGTCTTCCATCTGAACGTCGGCCATTCCCCCATTCGGTCCTGACGCTTCCCTAACTCACGGTCGCTCCCTGCCACTCCTCGACCAACTGGTCCACCGTTGCGAACTGGCGATCGGGATCGGTCGCGTACCACGCCTTGAAGTACTCGAGTCCCTGCGCGTGCGCCTCGTCCGTGAATGCCTGGAGCGCATCCGTCACCCATACGAGGTCGTATCCACGCTGGAAGGCATCGCCCGACGTGTGGCGCGCACAGCAGTCGGTGTGCAAACCGGTGACGTACAGCCGCTCGATGCCGCGGGCTCGCAACTGCACATCGATGTCGGTCTCGATGAAGGGACTGTACGTCCGCTTTTCGATGACGACGTCACCGGACCTTGGGGCCACCGCTTCGACGATCTCCGCTTCGTGCGTCCCCTTCATCGCATGCGGCGGCCACTTCTGCAACTCCACGTCCTCGGGGGTGTGTGCATCGGTCGCGTACACGACCGTCACACCTGCCGCGCGGGCTGCATCGAGCAGGCGAGCCAGGCCGGGAACGATTGCACGAGCCTTCTGCTGATACTCCGCCCCACCCGCGTCGGCGATCACACCGCCGGGAAAGACGAAGTCGTTCGCCAGATCGATGACGATCACGGCGCTCGTACGGGGGTCCATCGATTGTGTGTGAGACATGGTGCATCCCATTGTTGTGAAGTTCTGCCATCGGGGGGCCGATTGGGCAACGCCTTGGCCCGCGGAAGGTCGCGGGCCGCTCCCGATGTCTCCTTTGCGCGGCGGAAGATAGCCAGCCCGGCAGGAAACGCCAATATTCAATGGGGGAATGGCCAGGGTCCACGGTCGTCCTCTTGACCGTTGATTGTTCCCCCATTCGATGTTGGACCTTGAGCTCCGGATTTGCCGATGCAGCCGACGGTTCGCTACCTCTCGCGCCGTGACATCGAATCCCTCGGCATCACAATGGCCGAGGTCGTCGACGCTGTGGAGACGATGTTCCGCGAAAAGGGCGCGGGCCGGACGCACATGCCACCGAAGATCGACATCCATCCGTCAGGCGACGGCTTCATCCACGCCATGCCGGCCCATCTCCCGTCGGCAGCCACGGCGGGGATGAAGTGGATATCCGGGTTTCCGTCGAACCGGGACCGGGGGTTGCCGTACATCTCTGGCCTCATTGTCCTGAACGACCCGGACACCGGTCTGCCGACCGCCGTCATGGACGCCACCTGGATCACCGCGATGCGGACGGGTGCCGCAACGGCGGTCGCAGCCAAGTACCTCGCGCGGCGTGGCAGCCTGACCGTCAGCATCGTCGCCTGCGGGGTACAGGGGCAAAGCAATCTCGAGGCGCTCACGGAGGTCTTGCCGGTGGAGCGCGTGCTCGCATATGACATCAATCGGAATGAGGCGGAGCGGTTTGCCTCCGAGGCCGTGTCTCGATACGGTGTCAGTGCGGCGGTCGCAGCCGATCTCGAACATGCCGTGTCCGACGGTGACGTCGTGGTCACGAGCGGACCGATCCGGCGGAAGCCGGAGCCGACGATACCGGCGGGTTGGCTGCGGCAGGGATCGTTCGCCTGCCCACTCGACTTCGATTCGTATTGGACGGGCGCTGCCCTTTGCGCCGCCGATCGCTTCGTGACCGATGACATGCCGCAACTGGAGCACTTCCGTCAGTTGGGGTTCTTTGCTGACACTCCCGTTCCCGACGCCGACCTCGGCGACATCGTGGCCGGAACGGTTCCCCCTAGGCAGACCGATACCGAGATCATCATCTCCATGAATCTCGGACTTGCCCTGGCCGATGTGGCCGTTGGCGCATTGGCGCTGACACTGGCACGCGCCCGAGGTGTCGGTATCGACCTGGAACTCTGAGCACGCGCGGCTGTCCAACAGGGTGTAGGAACGTGTCGACCGTCCCGCTCACGACTACGAACAGACGGGGTATGCCGGAACCTGTCCGCAGGGACTTCGATCGGGTGACGCGAGACACCGGGCCGCTGGCGCGTCGCATGCTGCGCTCGGTCGCCATGGTGCTGGCACTGGCGGCGTGCGACTCCGCAACGGAGCCGATTCTCGAGCAGTGGCCGGAGTCGACGCCGGCCGCACAGCAACTTGACGCCACCCTCCTTGCCGAGCTGACACGCGACATCGAGACCAAAACGTACGGCACCATCCACAGTCTGATCGTCGTGCGTCACGGCCACATCGTGTGGGAACGGTATTTCGATGGCTGGTCGTCCGACGACCTGCACCGGGTCTACTCCGTCACCAAGAGCGTCATCTCAGCCCTCGTCGGAATCGCCGAAGCCGGGGATCTCATTCCGTCGATGGATGCCTCGTTGCTCGGGTACTTTCCGCAATACCCGACGCTGGCGCACCCGGATCCGAGGAAACAGCAGATCACACTCGAGCAGGCCCTGATGATGCGGGCCGGGCTCCAGTGGGACGAGTTCACGGTGCCGTACACGGATCCGTCGAATTCCTACCGCCTCATGGCCGCGAGCGCGGACTGGGTGAAGCATGTGCTCGACCTGCCCATGGTGGCCGACCCGGGCACCCGATTCGCCTATAACACAGGTGTGACCGTGTTGCTGTCGGCGGTGCTCACGGCGGCGACCGGCGGGACGGCAGAGCAATACGCGGCACCGCGGTTGTTCGCGCCGCTCGGGATTACCCGCTGGGATTGGGACCGTACTCCACAGGGGGTCTCGGACGGCGGTTCCGGTCTGTGGTTGCGCCCCCGCGACATGGCCCGGTTCGGGTATCTCTTCCTCAATGATGGCCGTCTCAAGAACGGGCGCATCGTGCCAGCCAGCTGGGTCGAACGCTCCACCCGTGCCTATACCGGCGGAGCGGCGTCGTACGGGTACGGCTACCAGTGGTGGACGCTGCCGTCCTCCTTCCGAGGCGCGGACGGCACCGATCCGGGCGCCGTGTTCTTTGCCTGGGGGTACGGATCGCAGATGATCTTCGTGGTCCCGCGCTTCGACATGGTCGTGGTCACGACGGGCGGGAACTTCTCGGGCTCGAGCGATCAGCCGGTGAGCTTCCTGCGGACGCACATTATCCCTGCAGTCCTCGATCCCTAGAGGATAAGCCAATGGTCAATGGGAGAATGTCCTATTGGACATTCCTCCACCATTGACCATTCGCCCATTGAGGATTGGCTAGTCTAGCAGATTCTGGGGAGCTGGTCTCCGGGGAGCATGTCCACGACCCGGGTGCCACCGATTCCCGTCCGCATGGCCACGATCCCCGGATGATCGGCGACCACTGCGCCAATGTTTGCCGCCTCGGCCCCGAGCGGGTGTGCCCGCATCACCTCCAATGCTGCATCGGCTGCCGTTTGGTCGACGATCACGACCATGATGCCCTCGTTCGCCACGTACAGCGGATCGAGGCCGAGCATCTCACACGCCGCCGTCACGGGACCCGGCACGGGGAGTGCCTGTTCCTGGAGCAAGACGCCAACGCCCGCGGCACCGGCAATCTCGTTCAGCGCACTCGCGAGCCCGCCGCGCGTTGGATCGCGAAGAACGTGGATGGTATCCCCCACCTCCGCACGCAGGACATCGACGAGTGGCGCGAGGTTCGCGGTATCGCTCTCGATCTCCGTCTCGAACTCGAGCCCCTCCCGCACCGCCATGATCGCGATCCCGTGCCGCCCGATCGGGCCGCTCACGAGCACCGCATCACCAGCCCGAGCCCGCTCAGGAGCCGGGGTGAAATCCGGATCCAACTCACCGACACCCGTCGTGTTGATAAACGCTCCGTCCGCCTTGCCGCGCTCCACCACCTTGGTATCCCCGGTGATCACACTGACGCCGGCGGCATCTCCCGCGCGAGCCATCTCGGCCACGATGCGGTCGAGGACGGCAAGTTCCAACCCCTCCTCGAGCACAAACCCCGCGGTGAGGTACTTGGGGCGTGCCCCCATCATGGCGAGATCGTTCACCGTGCCGTGCACGGCGAGCGTTCCGATGTTCCCACCGGGAAACTCCAGCGGTCGAACCACGAAGGTGTCGGTCGACACGGCCAAATGGGACGAGGCAACCTCCACGATAGCAGCGTCACCGAGCTTGGCGAGGACCGGATTAGCGAGATGGGGGAGAAAGCGCTCCTTCAGGAGCGCTGCGCTCATCTTGCCGCCGGAACCATGGCCGAGCTGTACGTGTCGATACTGCGTGTTCGGCACCGGACAGTTAGAGCCGTCTGCGAGTGCGGCCATATCAGGACGTCGTCGCCTGGCTGCGGAAGCGCCCGTAGTTGTAGTACGCGGCACACGCACCTTCAGACGACACCATCGGCGCACCGAGAGGTCGCTCGGGGGTGCAGAGAGACCCAAATGCAGGGCACTCGTGCGGTTTCATCTTGCCGCGAAGCACGTCACCGGCATGACACTCCTCGGGTTCGGCAGCCGTGATCGACGCCGTCCCGAACTTCTCCTCGGCATCGTAGTCACGAAACTCCTCGCGCAGCCCTAAACCACTCGACGGGATCATGCCGACCCCGCGCCACTGCCGATCGACCAGCTGAAACACCCGACCAACGAGTGCCTGCGCTGGGCGGTTTCCCTCCCGTTGGACAGAGCGCACATACTGGTTCTCCACCTCGTGGCGACCATCTTCGAGTTGCCGGACCGCCATCGAGATGCCCTCCAAGAGGTCGAGCGGCTCGAACCCCGTGACGACGATGGGCACCTCGTACTTCTGTGCCAATGGCTCGTACTCGGTCCACCCCATCACCGTGCAAACATGGCCGGCCGCCAGGAACCCCTCCACCCGATTGTCCGGCGACTCCAAAAGCGCGGTCATGGCCGGCGGGACCGTGACATGCGACACCAGCACGCTGAAGTTCGTGATACCCAGTTGCTGCGCGCGGAACACCGCCATCGCATTGGCCGGTGCGGTCGTTTCGAATCCGACGGCGAAGAACACGACTTCCTTGTCCGGATGTGCCCGCGCAAGCTCAAGCGCGTCGAGCGGCGAGTACACGATCCGCACATCACCGCCCCCGGCTCGGACCTGGAACAGATCGGATGCGCTCCCGGGCACCCGAAGCATGTCTCCGAAGGACGTGAAGATGACGTTCGGCTGGGCTGCCAGGTGCAAGGCACGGTCGATCTGCTCGAGCGGGGTGACGCATACCGGACAACCCGGGCCGTGGATCATCTCCACCGCATCCTGCAGCAACTCGTCGATCCCTTGCTTGACGATGGTGTGGGTTTGGCCGCCACACACCTCCATCAACACCCAGCGGCGCGTGGCCGTGCGGCGGATCTGTTCGATGAGTGCCCGAGCGATCGAAGGATCCCGATACTCCGACAGATACTTCACGACGCGCCCGGCTTGCCTTGCTCGAGACTTCGCTCGGCAACATTGCCTAGCCATTCGAGCTCGTCCAGCTCGCTCATCTCCTTGAGCATCTCGAACGTGCGCTTCGCCTCCTCCTCATCGACCTTCGCGATGGCAAACCCCACGTGAACGATGGCGTAGTCACCGATTGCGATGTCCTCGTCCAAGTAGGCGAGGCACACCTCCCGACGGACACCGCCGAAGTCCACGGTACCCATCCGAAGACCCGCATCTTCGGAGATTTCAACGATTCGTCCGGGGATACCCAAACACATACGCTGCTCCAATCATCGGGAATCGCGCTGCAGCAAAGCGGCGGCGATGGCCGCCTGGCCATAGCTGATGGCACCGTCGTTGGGACTCAGCCGCATGGGAAGCAGCACCGTGAGCCCGTGAGCTTCCAACGCAGCAGCGGTTCTCTCCAGCAGTCGAGCATTCTGAAATACCCCGCCGCCAATTGCAACTTGAACGATCGACGTTGCCTCCGCCAGTCGTGCGGCGACCTCCGCCGTACTCCGGGCGACCGCATCGTGGAAACCCGCGGCCAAATCACCGACGTCGACTCCGTTATCGCACAGCTCTCCAAGTGCAGCAAGCAAGGGCAGGGGGTCGAGGAGGAACCTCTCCTCGCCGTCCTCGACGACCGGGAACGGGACGTCGATGCCTCGTCGGCGCCCCGCCAGTGCCTCCAACTCCATGGCCGCTTGACCCTCGTAGTGGCAATGCCGGCGCGTACCCAACACTGCCGCGGCAGCATCGAAGAGCCGACCCATGGACGACGCGATCGGCGCATTGAGGTTCCGTTCGACCTGCTGCGCAGCCACCGCCCGCTCGGCAGGCGGGATCCCATCGAACGCGCGGGAAAAAGCGGCCCCGACATCGGGGGCAAGCGCCACGTATCCCAATGCCACACGCCAAGGTTGGCGAGCGGCGACATCGCCACCCGGAAGCGCTGCGTAGCGGAGATGACACCGGCGCTCGTAACCGCACAGATCGGCCAGGAGGATCTCGGCACCCCACACGGCGCCGTCATCGCCGTAACCCGTCCCGTCGTACGCGATGCCGATCACGCGTTCGGTCACGCCGTGCTCGGCCGCGACCGCAGCAACGTGGGCGTGATGGTGCTGGACCGGAAGCGACGTGCCCAGCTGAAGGTCCTCCGCGACCTGGGTCGAGAGATATCCTGGATGGAGGTCCCGGGCCACTACCTCCGGTGTAATGCGGAACAGTCGCTCGTACATGGCCAGTGACGCTCGAAAGTGCTCCAACGTCTCCAAGTTCTCGAGATCGCCGATATGCTGACTGACGTACGCGCCGTCGCCGTGCACCAGCGTAAATGTGTTCTTCAGGTGTGGGCCCACGGCCACGAGCGGCCGCGGTGCCGCAATCGGGAGCGCGAGCGGAAGCGGGGCGAACCCGCGAGCCCGGCGAAGAAAGACCGGGCCACGCTCGGTCACGCGGACGACCGAGTCATCGTAACGTGCAACGATCTCCCGATCGTGCAGCAGGAAGGCGTCAGCAATGTCACCGAGTCGCGCGCGCGCATCCTGATTGTCGGTCGCGATCGGCTCCTCACTTCGGTTACCGCTGGTCATGACCAGTGGGCGCGCCACCTCGTCCAGTAGGAGATGGTGCAGCGGCGTGTAGGCTGTCATCACCCCCACCGTGTCCAAACCGGGCGCGACCGCGTCGGCAAGACCGCTGTCTTCCCGCATCTGCAGTAACACGATCGGTCGCTCGGGAGATGAGAGCAGCCGTTCCTCCTCCGGCCCCACCTGCCCGAGCCGGCGGGCATCATCCACGGTGCGAACCATCACGGCGAGTGGCTTTGCCTCGCGTGCTTTGCGTTCGCGCAACCGACGGACCGCCGCATCATTCGTGGCATCCACAGCGAGGTGAAACCCGCCGAGCCCGCGGATGGCGGCGATGCGCCCAGCGACAAGCTCCGCGGCGATGGCCGCAATGGACGCTGCAGAATCCGCTCCCGGCGTTCCCGCTCCCTCGACCCACACCCGCGGCCCGCATGCGGGACACGCGTTGCTCTCCGAGTGGTATCGACGATCGTCCGGTCGCTCGTACTCCGCACGGCATTGCTCGCACTGCGGAAACGCGCGCATCGATGTGCGCTCCCGGTCGTACGGCATCGCGTCGATGACCGTGAAGCGGGGTCCAC
Source organism: Gemmatimonadota bacterium (assembly GCA_039586875.1). Classification (GTDB taxonomy): domain Bacteria; phylum Gemmatimonadota; class Gemmatimonadetes; order Gemmatimonadales; family GWC2-71-9; genus JAOTVV01. The sequence goes on from JBDHJO010000028.1 coordinate 26,211, forward strand.
AGTTCGTGCAGGTGATGAACGGGTATCGGAACCGGCGATCGTGCTCGTCGTACAGTTCCCGTTCGCAGTCGGCGCAGAGCGCGACGTCCGGCGACACCGGTTGGCGCCGGTCAGGATGGTCCTCGCTCTCCACGATGCGGAATCCGTCCGCATCCTCGAGCGTCGTCGGCCGGGTCTCGAGGCTATCGATACGCGCAAGCGGAGGTGCATCGGCTTCGATCGCCGCAACGAACGCCGACACAGACGCACCGGATCCGGCAACGACGATCCGGACCTCGCCGGCCTCGTTGCGCACCCACCCACACAGGTTGTGGCGGACGGCGAGGCGGTGGATGAACGGCCGGAACCCGACCCCCTGCACCACTCCCGTCACGCTGACCTCGAGGGCGGCAGCAGCGGGCTGGACGGTCAAGACGGTCCCTGGCGCACCTGGTCGCGGAGGAAGTCGAACCACGCATCGAGTCCTTCACCCGTGCGGGCGGACGTCCGGAAGAACTGCAGCGAAGGGCTCACGGCGCGGGCGCTTTCCTCGGCGACGGTCATATCGAAAGGCACATGGGGGAGCAGATCCAGCTTCGTGAACACGCAGTGCTGTGACCGCGCGAACATCGACGGGTACTTCGCCGGTTTGTCCTCACCTTCGGTGACCGAAAAGAGTACGATCTTCCCGGTCTCCCCGAGATCCCACGCCGCAGGGCACACGAGATTACCGACATTCTCGACGAAGAGGAGATCGGTGTCCGCGAGGTCGATCGCCTCGAGCGCCTGTTGGACCTGCCGTGCATCAAGGTGACAGGCGCCGCCCGTCACGACCGCCTGCACGAGCCGATCCGTGTGTGCCGCCAGTCGGTCAGCGTCGTTCTGGGTCTGCACGTCTCCCGTCACGACGGCGATCCGCATCTCGCTGCCGAGGGCCTCGAGGGTACGCTCGAGCAGGGTCGTCTTCCCCGACCCCGGACCCGACACGAGGTTGAACGCCGGTATGCCGTGCGCGCCGAGCGCGCCGCGAACCTCCGAGGCCAACTCGTCGTTCTTGGCCATGACCCGCTCGCGGACCTCAATCGTCCGGACTGCCATCGTCGACCTCCAGATAACTCACGCGCAGCACATCACCCGACACACGCTTGATGACGGGTCGTGCAGCCTTGAACGGGGGGTTGGCCAGTAACGTCTCGAGCCAGAACTCGAGGTTGTCGGCCTCGATCCCGGCTGTATCGCCGACCTCGAGCCCAACTTCGACAATCTGCGTCAGCTGTTCCTTGGGGACGTGGCGCTCCGCAATGCTGCACACTTCCAGCGCCAAACTCATCTCGTGCATGTTCCTGCCTACGCGTCGCCGGTAACGGGGCGGGCCTGGTGCCCCCACTGCTCCAGTCGACGAATGATATGGGCGACAAGCGATTCCACGCTATCCCGAACGACGGGGCTCAACTCGGTCGACAGCTCGACTCTGTCCGGTTGGATGCCGATCGCCACCGTCTGGTCAGGGAGCGTGCCCCGCAACTCGGCGACGGCAAGGACCTCCTTCATGTCGATTTGATGCGGGGAGAGTTTGAGCGCGAAGAACTTTGGAAGCCGCTCGCGCTCCAACTCGATGACCGACCCCGGCGGCTGCTCAGCGTTGATCGCGTCGATGAGGAGCACGCGTTCGGCATCCTCGATGTGGTGCAGGAGGTTCATCCCCCAGGTACCTCCGTCCACCAATTGGAGCGGGGGGTCGAAGATCCAATGAGCCTCGAGCTGTGCGAGCGCAGCGAGGCCGAGACCGTCGTCACCCATGAGCGGGCTGCCCAGGCCGATGACGACGGTCCCGGCCGGCGGGTTATTCATCCTCGAACTGGATATCCGTCCTCACGAACCGTCCACCACTGAAGATGGACGATAATTCACCCTCGCGGTCGAGCACGTCGTGAGCACGTGGTGCCAGAATCGTGCGTTCTGGATGCCGCCGAACAACGGTGCCACCCACGCGAACATGGTGTGAATCATGCCACCCGGATTTGCCATCCCGTACATCGCGAAGCCGGTCACCACGTGGATAATCACCAAGGCATAGATCGCTGTGTAACTCAGTTGCTGTAACGGATGGTGACCGAGGTAGTGCGGTGCCTCCTGTTGTTTCACCATGGAGTAATACTTGACCGTCTTCACCAAATTGGCCCAATCGCGCTTCCGCAGCGGGAATAGCGCACGCCAGCTGGCGTACCTGCCCCCGGCGAACAACCAGTACACGCGGAGGATCATGGCGCCGACGATGATTGCCGCTGCCGTGAAGTGGAGGAACCGTGCCCATCCCATGAGAAAGTGTGCGCTCGCCTCGCCCCATGTGGAGAAGTAAGGGTTCCCGATGTAGAACCCGGTCACACAGAGAACCACGACACAGGCTGCCGACACCCAGTGCGTCAGACGCAACGGCCAGCGCCACAGGAGCACCCATCGGTAGCCGGAGGCCTCCTTCGCGACGGCCTCTGCAACCGAGACGCCTACGGCAGGATTCGTCATTGCACCTTCACCTCCGTGACCAGTCCCCCGTTGGCGTCCAACACGTGGACACCGCAAGCCATGCAGGGGTCGAACGAGTGGATCGTTCGCAAGATCTCGATCGGCCGCTCGGGATCCACCAGGGGGTGGTTGTCCGTCAGTGCAGCCTCGTACGGTCCCATCTGCCCTTGTCCGTCCCGCGGTGAGCAGTTCCACGTGCTCGGCACCACGCATTGGTAGCGGGAGATCTTCCCGTTCTCGATCTGCACCCAATGGCCGAGCGAACCGCGCGGCGCGTCGAGATAACCGTATCCCTGTGCCGTCGCCGGCCACGTCGATGGATCCCAGTTGTCCTTGGTGAACGTGGCACTGTCCCCGCTCTTCACGCGTGTGATCAGCGTATCGAGCCACGTCTGCATCCGTCGAGCGAGCAGCACCGTCTCGATCCCACGT
>JBDHJO010000188.1:0-5438 GCA_039586875.1 Gemmatimonadota bacterium
CTACTGACCGCGCTCTTCAGAGGGTTGCTCATCGGCTCCCAACAGGCGGCGCATGAGGGCGACTTGAGTCGGGTGATCCCACTCGACTGCACCAATGACCTTCTTGACGATGATGCCGTCGCGGTTGATCACGAAACTCTCGGGCACACCGGTCGTCTGGTATTCACGCTCGATGCGCGCCGACTGGTCATGGAGAACGTCGAAGGTGAAGTCTCGCTCGTCGATCCAATCGCGAACACGCTCGACATCGGTGTTGTCGACGCTGATGGCGACCACCTTGAGTCCGTGCGGGTGCAGTTCGTCGTAGAGGCGTTGGATCGCCGGCATCTCGGTCACGCAGGGCGTGCACCAGGTGGCCCAGATGTTGAGGAGAACGACATCACCCTCGTAGGCGGCGAAGGACACCGAGTCGCCGGTGGCGACATTCACCGCGATGAAGTCCGGGGCCTTGCTCTCCACGCCCACCGGTTGCAGCGCCGGGGTGAGGGTCACGCCGAGCACCAAGGCGCCGGAGAGGGCGCCAACGATGGCGAGTACGAAGATCCATTGGCCGCGTTGTGTCATAATTCAGGTCACTGTCCCGCAACGTTCACGAAGCTCCCGTACGGCGTCCCCGGGAGCGGGTGATGAAAAGATAGCGGAGCCCGCGACAAAGGTGTCTGCCCCCGCTCGATATGCAACCCCGATGGTGTCGCGCGAGATCCCCCCATCGACCTCGAGCCGGGCACCACCGCCGCTTTCGGCCAACAGCTGCCGAGCGCGTGTGATCTTGCCGGGGGAACTGGGGAGGAACGACTGCGCGGCGAAGCCTGGATTCACGGTCATGATCAGGAGCAAGTCAAGGTCGGTGGTCACTTCAGCGACCAGCGAGAGCGGCGAGCCTGGATTGAGAGCAAGGCCCGCGCTCATACCAAGACGCCGCGCCGACTCGAGGTGTCGCTGCACATGCCGTGTGGCCTCAGGATGGAAGGTGAAGACAGAGGCGCCCGCGTCGGCGTACTCCTCGAGATAGGCTTCGGGTCGCTCGACCATGAGATGCACGTCGATCGGCAGCGATGTCACCCGGCGGATCGCCCGGATCATGCCCGCTCCGAAGGTGAGATTGGGCACGAAATGCCCATCCATCACGTCGACGTGAATCCAGTCGGCGCCCGCGGCTTCGACCTCCTGTATCTGCTCGGTGAGGCGTAGCAGGTCGGCGCTCAAAACGCTTGGAGCGAGGCAAATGCCACCGTGCATCAGGTCCTCCGGCGAGCGACAGTCACGTTCACGGTTGTCCCGGGAGCGCTCAGCGTGCCGGGAGCCGGCGTCTGGCCGATCACGGTACCCGGTTCCGCATCCGAGGACCGCCGGATTGCCGTACCGAGAGCGAGGCCGGCGTCAGTCAGCATCGAATCGGCACCTTCCCGCGTCAAGCCGCGCAGATCCGGCACGCTGATCGTCGGTGCGCCAATGCTCACCACGAGCGAGATGGCGCTCCCAGGAAGCAAGGTCGCCCCGGCCGGCGGCCGCGAGTTGATCACGACCCCGGCTGGCGCGGGGGCTTGGGTGGACTCGGTACGGCCGACCTGCAAGCCGGCAGCCGTGATCAGTTCCGTGGCAAGCGCGACGTCGTACCCGCCGATATCCGGTACCGGAATCCGTTGGGGCCCGCTGCTGAGGACGAGATCGACCGCGTGTCCTTCCGGCACGCCGACCGCCGCTGGGGGGTCCTGCCATATCACGGTGCCTCGGTCCGCGGATCGGTGCGATTCGGCGGTCACTGTTCCAATCTGCAATCCAACACCCCGCAACGCCGCCGTTGCGTCGTCTCGCGTGTTCCCCAGAAGCTGAGGCACCGCGATGGTCCGGGCGAATATCGGGGCGGGGAACAGCACCGTGGCAGCGGCGAGGTATCCCAGGAAGAAGATCACGACGACGACACCGGCACCCAGCCACGGCGCCTTCCCGCCGGGCAGGCGTTCCAGATACCGAGGAGCGCGCCGAGCCCACGTCCCCACACGGTGGACGCCGCGCGCGATACCTCGGCGCAGCGCCTCAGATTGCGGCAGGCGCGATCTGAGCCATGTCACCACTCTTGGCCGTTCCGGCCGGTGCCGGCGGAACTTCACGATGTCCGTCTCATTCGTGCTCCATACCCCCCGTCGGTTCCCGCATCGGGTGGAAATATCGACAGGTCGTCGCGATCACGACAGAACCCCGGGTGCCGCTCCAGGAACGCGTCGATCTGCTTCGCATTCTCCTCCGGCTCGAGTGAGCAGGTGAGATAGACGAGGAGGCCACCACGTCGGACGACCGGCGCCACCGCATCGAGCAGCTGGCGCTGGCGCTCGACCGTCTGGATCAGCCGGTCGGGCGTGAGCCGCCAGCGGGCATCGGGATGGCGTGCGATCGTTCCGGTCGCCGAGCAGGGTGCATCCACGAGCACGTTAGCGAGCGCATTGGCGGGGAACGGCGGGTGCATGGCATCCGCTACGAAGATGGGGACTTCCTTTGCGACGCGGCGCAACGTGTGTCGCAAGCGGCGGACGCGCGAACGCGACCGATCCGAGGCCAAGACCGATACGCCGGACCTCGCCAGGACCGCAGCCTTGCCACCGGGAGCAGCACACGCATCCCACACGGCAGCGGCTGAAGGGAAGCCGGCGAATTCGAGAAGCTTGCTTTGGGCAGCATCCTGCACGACGAAGGCTCCCTCATGATAGCCCGGGAGCGATGGCACCTTCGTCGAGGGAATCGTAATGCCGGGCGGGTACGCCGCAGCTCCAACCTCGATCCCGACGCGTTCCAGTGATTCCCGGAGTGCGTTCGCAGATTCCCCGAGCGGTCGGAGGGTGAGGGGGGGACGCGTGTCGTTGTGACGCATGAGCGCTCTCGTCCGCTCGACGCCGAACTGTCGTTCCCACCGCTCCACGATCCAGGCGGGGTGTGACAGCGGTGCAGTCGTCTCGGCCTCGGGGTCGTCCCGGGCGATTCGTCGGAGAACCGCGTTGACGAGGCGGCTCGTGCCTTGACCGGCGGTGAGCTTTGCCGCCTCAACGGTCGCGGAGATCGCTGCGTAACGGGGTACGCGATTCAAGTGCCGCAGCTGGTACGCGCCGATACGCAAGAGGTCCTGGGCGTCTTGGTGCACCTTGGGCCAGGGCATGGTGACGAGTGGCTCGAGCAAGGCATCAAGGGAGGCTCGGGTGCGGAGGACTCCCGCGGCGATCTCGTGGGTGAGGCGTCGGTCAGCGTCCCCGAGGGCGTGCACCGCGAGGTCCAGCGCGTGCTCGAATCGCGCACCTGTCCGCACACGCTGTAACGCATCGAGGGCGGCAACCCGCGCGTCGGCCCCCGTGGTTGTCACGCTACTCCAGCATGCCCGACGTCGGACTCGAGGGCACGGCGATCTCCCGTGTCGGCATACGTCCGGCGAGGTACGCGAGCCGCCCGGCATCCACGGCGTACCGCATGGCCGTCGCCATGGCCACCGGATCGTTGGCCGCCGCCAGCGCCGTGTTCATGAGAATCCCGTCGACACCCTGCTCCATCGTCACGCAGGCGTCCGACGCCGTCCCAACGCCGGCATCCACGATGACGGGGGTCTGCACGCGGCGCTTGATCGTGCGGATGCTGTATGGGTTGACGAGTCCGAGTCCGCTTCCGATCGGCGATGCCAGTGGCATGATCGCAGCGCACCCGGCGTCCTCGAGCCGGAGTGCCGTGATCAGATCCTCGTTCGTGTATGCCATCACCTGGAATCCCTCACGCGCGAGCACGGTCGATGCTTCGATCAACCCGGCCACGTCGGGGAGCAGGGTCTCCTGGTCACCGATGACTTCGAGCTTGATGAACTCGTTGAAGCCGGCCTCTCGTGCCAGTCGGGCGTACCGGATGGCCTCGTCGGCAGTATAGCAGCCGGCCGTATTGGCGAGCAGGAAGTACCGATCCGTGTCCAGGTGGTGGAGGATACCCGTTTCGTTGGCACGATCGAGATCCACGCGGCGGACGGCAACCGTCACGACCTCCGCTCCGGACGCATCCAGGGCGCGGACCATCGTCTCGTTGTCTGTGTACTTGCCCGTTCCGACCATGAGACGCGATCGGAAGGTCTTCCCACCGATCACCAGTGCGTCTGCCGTACCGCCGCCCGTCATACCTGTACCTGCCTCTCGAAGTGCGCCGATCGCTGTTCAGCGCACGGCGTCATCCGCCGCCGACGAAGTGCACCAACTCGATTGTGTCGCCGTCTCTGACGCTCGTGCTTTCGAGCGCCGGGCGCCGCACGATCTCGCGATTCAACTCGACCACGACGGTTCGCGGGTCGAGCTCGAGCCCCGTGAGGAGGTCGAGCAAGGAGCTCCCCGGTGCCAGCTCTCGGGCCTGTCCGTTCACACTGACTGTTATGCTTGCCGTCATGGGGAGTTGGTCCGCGGTGCAGACGACGCACCGTCCGTTGGAGACGATGCTACTGAGTTACCGACCTAAAGATAGCAGAAAGGCCTCGGCGGCAGCTGCGACATCGTCGACAAGCCACAGGGCACTGATCGCGGCCACCCCCCATGCGCCGGCATCGAGGCACGCGCGTACCCGATCCGGGGTGACGCCTCCGATCGCGATGACGCGCGCCGGACGCGATCGCTCGATCGCGGAGACCCCGATGCCCGGGGAACCTGGGTGGGACGCGGTCTGCCATATCGGCCCCAAGAAGACGTAATCGGCGCCCTCGGCGTCAGCGGCGAGCGCTTCGTCTGCGGTGTGCGCCGATCGCCCGATGAGGAGCGCCGGGCCGGCGATGGCTCGGGTCACGCCGATGGGGAGGCCGAAGGACGGCAGGTGGACTCCTGCGGCGCGTCCCGCGACGGCGAGGTCGACCCGATCGTTCACGATGACCGTTCCCGCGGTGGGTAGCGTGCCCATGAGTCGAAGGCGGTCACGGGCCGTGCGGTCGCGCGCACGTAAATGGACCGCGATGCGCTCGTCCGCACCGAGGGTCGCTGCACGGGTGGAGAAGTCAGGCAATGCGAGCACGCGGTCGCTGGTGACGGCGTGCAAGCGCGGAACGGGCTGTCTCAGGAGAATCGGTCCCCGAGCTGGATGCCGCGCCCGCGGACCCAGTCCGCGGCGCCCATCCGCTGGCGGCCCGACGGCTGCACATCCAGGATCTGGAGCGTGCCGTCGCCCGTTGCGATGACGAGTGCAGGGTCGGTCTCGACGACTTCGCCTGGCGCCGCCGCCGCAGGGGCGTCGCCAAACCGGGGGCCAAAGAGCTTGATCTCACGAGAGCCCAGCCGGGTCCAGGCGCCTGGCCTCGGGTCGAAGGCGCGAATTTGGCGCTCGATCAGTCGCGCGGGCTCCTCCCACCGGATCTGGGCCAGCTCTCGGGTCACTTTCGGGGCAAACGTCGCCTTGTCGTGGTCCTGATGCAGCGGAGCGGCCGCGTCCACGTCCAGGAG
>JBDHJO010000029.1:0-22028 GCA_039586875.1 Gemmatimonadota bacterium
GTCACGCACGTGAGCACGAAAGGTACAAGAGACGTCACGCGTGGGCACTGCGGGTCTGCAATGGCGGGAGGGCGCCGGCGTCAGTTGCCGGCGTCGACGCTCGCTTGCTGCTCGCTCATCCCCGCCTTCCAGAGGTACTGCTCGAACCAGTCCCAGTTGTGCTGCATGGCGGCCAGTCGTTCCCGCGGCTTCGAGATGCCGTGGCCGAATCCCTTGTACACGATGAGCTCGGTGGGAACACCCACGTCCTGAAGTCCCTGATACAGCTCGTACGCGTTGGGAATCGGCACTCGACGGTCGAACTCACCGTGTTGAATGAGCGTGGGCGTGCTCGCGCCCCGAACGTACGTGATCGGAGACGTCTTGGCGTAAATGTCGGGATCGTCCCACGGCGTGGCCTTGAGGTACTCTCGAGTGAAGAAGTGGATGTCGGTGTTGACGTAATAGGTCGTCCAGTTCGAGATACCTGCACCGACCGAGATCGCGCGGAATCGATCGCTCGTCGTCGCGAGGAAGGCCGAGATGTATCCGCCCTGGCTCCATCCCATCGCCGCGATGCGATCGGGATCGGCGATCCCTCGGTCGATGAGATACTGGACGCCCGAGAGTACATCCCACGCATCGCCCACGCCCAGGTTCCGCACGTTGAGTGCACGGAAGGCCTCGCCGTATCCGGCCGACCCCCGGTAGTTGGGCATCAGCACGACACCGCCCCTGGCGAGCCACGCGTTGACCGGATACACGGATCGATTGACGGGAGCGGGTCGTGAGGTCCCCGTCGGCCCACCGTGGATGACGACGAACAGCGGGTGGCGCGATCCGGGTGTGTACCCGGGCGGCGTCATCAGGACCCCTTCGATCTGCGCGCCGTCCTCGCTCGACCACGTGATGGTCTCGCTCGATCCCAGCGGCCACCCGGCGATCTGTCGTGTCATGTCGGTGATGCGAACCGGGCGAGGCCTGGCTACGGGTGAACGATAGACCTCCGCCAGCGTCGTATCGGCTTGACCTACGAATGCCACAGTACGGGCATCGCTCGAGAAGCTCGCGTTTCGTACTACGAACGGATCGGCAATATGCGGGACGATCGTTCCGCTCCCAACGTCCAGGTGGTACAGGTGCACTGCCGTCCGCCGGGCTGCCGTGAACCAGATCCCGGAACGGTTCCAGGCTACCGGGTTGGGGTCTTCGTCGAACCCATCGGTCAGATGCTCGATCGCTCCTCCCGCCGCGGGAACGCGGGCGAGCTTCGCATTGCGGTAGCCTGCCGTGTCCTGAAACAGCCCCCGGAACAGGATCCACTGTCCGTCGGGAGACCAGATCGGATCGGTGTCGGGGCCGGGCTCCTGCACGAGCGGGGTCACCGCACCCGAGGTGAGCGCGACGACGGAGAGATCGGATTGCGGCCATGACTCGACCAACGGATCCGGACGGTGCGAGAACACGATCCGTTCACCGTCAGGTGCCCAGGCGAAGTCGTCGACGGTGAAGTCGTCGCCGCGGGTGATTCGCTTCGGCTCGGCGTCGGCCACGGCCTCGACAATCCAAAGGTGTGACATGCGCCCGTCTGCGTCTTCCACTGCGAACTGTCCGAATCGCTCCTCGCGGTCGCGCGCAGCATCGTCTTCGGGGTCGCGGGCCGCGTACGCGATGCGACTCCCGTCAGGCGACCACTGAAACTGCTCTACGCCGCCTTCAACAGCGGTGATGGGCGTGGCTTCCCCGCCGGCCGACGCGATGACATATACCTGTGTGTCGTCGCCTCGATCAGCGAGGAACCCGATGCGCTTGCCGTCAGGTGACCAGTGCGGTTGGGTGCTGTTTCCGTCAACCGTGACCGTGAGTTGGTACGGTTCCCGATTCACCGGGGCGATCCAGATTTCTCGATCGTACCGGTTGGCCTCCCAGTCAGTCGTAGAGACGACGTAGGCAATCGATTGCCCGTTGGGGGCGAGGCGCGCGTCGCCGACGCGCTCGAGGCTGAGCAGGTCCTCGAAGGAGGGGGTCGGGTCCATCTGTGCCGACAGTCCCGCTGGAAGCGCGAGAGCGAGGAGGACGTACGCCAGAGGCACCGCCACCGTAGGGCGGGATATGGCAAGCCGCATGAATGTCTCCACGAATCCTGAGGGGTTTGATCGGAAGATGGCGGACCGGGCACCGTGGCAACAGGGGGCCGTTCACCGCACCTTCATAGGTCGTTCACGTCCAAGAGTGCACCTTGCAGCCGCATGACTCTGGTGAGGTCTCCATGGCGATCACGTTGACGGGTAAGCGACTGACCATCACGGACGTTGTCGACGTTGCCCGTCGCGATGCATCCGTGTCGTTCGATGCCGGCGCGGAACAGCGAATCGCCGCATCCCGAGAGATGCTCGAGCGCAAGCTCGCGGGCGGCGAGACGATATACGGCATCAACACGGGTATCGGGGAGTTCTCGGAGACCCGACTGACGGACGACGAGGTCCGAGAATTCCAGCGGTACCTGGTCTTCAACCACGCGGCGGGAATTGGGGAGCCCGCGCCGAGGGAGCAGGTCCGGGCGGCAATGGTGGCCCGGGCGAACGTACACGCGAACGGCTGCTCGGGATTGCGGCCCGTTGTGGCTCGATCACTCCTCGAACTGCTGAATCGGGGGGTCACCCCGCATGTCTGCCGCAGGGGTTCCGTGGGCGCAAGCGGCGATCTCGCCCCCATGTCGCAGATCGCGCTGACGGTGATGGGTGAAGGGCAGGCATGGGTGGACGGGGACCTGCTGCCGTCCGCGGACGCACTGCGTCGGGTCGGGCTGGAGCCGCTGACGCTCGAAGCCCGCGACGGCCTGGCACTGATCAACGGTGCGAACTTCCTGAACGGCATGAACGCTTTGTGCGTGCACGACGTCGATCGGTGGCTGCGCCAAGCGGAGATCGCTGCCGCCATGACGCTCGCAGCACTGAACGCGAATCTCAAGCCGTACGATCGGCGTGTGCACAGGCTCCGTGGATTCCCTGGTGCGGTGCGGAGTGCGGCAGCGATCATGCGGTGTCTGGAGGGTGGCGCCGTGGTGGAGACGGGCGGCAAGCGGGTGCAAGATGCCTACTCGATGCGATCCACCCCGCAGGTGATCGGCGCCGCACACGATGCACTCGCCTTCGCGCGTCAGCAGGTGGAGATCGAGCTCAACGGGGTCGGAGACAACCCGATCTTCGTCACGGAGGACGACGAGGTGTTGACGGGGGCCAACTTCCAAGGCACACCGGTGGCGCTGCCGATGGAAATGGTAGGCACGGCGGTCACCATGGTGAGCGTGCTCTCCGAGCGTCGTCTGAATCGCCTGCTCAATCCCGCGCTGTCGGTCGGCCTGCCACCGTTTCTCACGGAGCGGCCCGGCTTCTTCAGTGGCCTCATGCTCAGCCAGTACACCGCGGGGACGCTCGTCGTCGAGCAGCGCATGTTGTCGGCACCGGCGGTGACCGGCTCGATTCCGGCTGCCGCCGATCAGGAGGACTTCGTCAGCATGGGCATGAACACGGCGCTCAAGAACGAGCAGATCCTGGCAAACGCCTACGGGGTGCTTGGCATCGAGTTCCTCGCGGCGGCGCAGGCGCTCGACATCCGGGGTGAGCGGATGGGCGCGGGTGTCGCTGCTGCGCACGCGGTGATTCGCGAACATGTCCCGCATCTGGACGAAGACCGACCGCTTTTTCCGGACCACACGCGCATGGCTGACGTCGTGGGGTCCGGGGAGATTCTCGAGGCTGTCGAGTCGGCGATCGGGAGAGGTGACGGCACCGGCGAGGGTCGCTAGAATTCACCCTGGCTTCCGGCTGCGTCCATCATCCCACCGTCGACGCGGCCGTCGTATTGGTAGCGGTGAGGGGAGACGGTAACATGCCGAATTTCAAGCACGTACAGATTCCTGAGGGCGATCTCGTCACCATCGAGAATGGCAAGCCCGTGGTCGGCGACCATCCGATCATCGGCTCGCTCCGCGGCGACGGGATCGGGCTCGATATCACGCCCACGATGAAGGACGTCGTGGCTGCAGCGGTCGAAAAGGCTTATGGCGGCAAGCGCGAGATCCAATGGTGTCCGATCTACGTCGGGCTCGAGGGACTGCACCACTACGGCGAGGTGCTGCCGAAAGAGAGTGTGGAGGCAATCGAGTATCTCAAGATCGCGATCAAGGGGCCGTTCACGACGCCGATCGGGGAGGAGACCCACGTCTGCCTGCACTGTGCGCACCAGCAGTATCACGGTGGCGTGTGCGACGGATGCGGTAAGGACGACGGGGTAGCTGAGCGGTTCCGCTCGATCAATGTCGGGCTCCGGCAGGCGATGGATCTCTACGCCTGTGTGCGGCCGATCATGTTCTTCGAAGGCGTGCCGGCACCGAACAAGTACGCCGACCAGGTGAATTTCGTGATCTTCCGCGAGAACACCGAGGACGTGTATGCCGGCCACGATTTCGAGCGTGGCAGTGATGTTGCCAAGGCCATCATCGATCTCGTGAAGGAGAAGACCGGTCGACAGATCAAGGAAGATAGTGGCATCGGCGTGAAGCCGATCTCCGTGAGCGGCACGCAACGGCTTGTCCGGATGGCGTGCCAGTGGGCGATCCAGAACGACCTGCCGTCGGTGACGCTCGTCCACAAGGGCAACATCATGAAGTTCACCGAGGGCTCCTTCGCCAAGTGGGGCTACGAGTTGGCCGAGGCAGAGTTCGGGGACGTCTTCATCTCCGAGAAGGCGCTGTGGGACCAGCACGACGGCAAGATGCCGGCAGGCAAAAAGTTGATGAAGGACCGGATCGCCGACTCGATCTTCCAGCAGATTCAGACGCGGCCGGGCGAGTACAGCGTGCTGGCGCTCCCGAACCTGAACGGCGACTACCTCTCAGACGCCGCGATCGCCTTGGTCGGCGGATTGGGGCTTGGCCCCGGAGCGAACATCGGCACGGAGGTGGCGCTCTTCGAGGCCACGCACGGTACCGCGCCCAAGTACACCGGGATGGACAAGGTCAACCCGGGTTCGCTGATCCTCTCGGCGGTCATGATGCTGCAGCACATGGGGTGGACGGAAGCGGCGGACCTCATTCTCGACGGCATGCGTCAATCCATCAAGGACGGGCAGGTGACGTACGACCTCGCGCGCCTCATGAAGGCCGAGGGCCGGAAGGACGTGAACGAGGTGTCCTGCTCGGGCTTCGGGAAGGCGATCGTCGAGCGGATGTAGCGCCGGCCGACATCGCGGAACGCAGAGTGGCAGGGTGCTTCGGCATCCTGCCGCTTGTGCATCGGTGGTACGCTGCGAGCCGTCAGTCGGCTTCCGAGTCCGGTTCCCGCTGCAATCGCTCGATCAGATCGTCCGCAACATCAAGAACGGCCAGCACCAGGAGGCGAAGTGCCTCGAGCGCCGAGGGGACTTCATGGCTCGCTTCGTGGGTTGACTCAGACGTGTCAGGGCCGGTGTCGGCCTGCAGTTCACTGAGGATTCGTTCGACTTCGGCGTCCGCGGCAGCCCGAACGTCCGGGCTATCAGGCCCGATCGTCCGCGACCGTCGCCGACCCGCTTCCATCCATTCGATCCGTACCTTGCCATTCGTGACGAACCGCCGTCCCGTGAACGGCTTTTCCCCGAACGTCTTGGAAGCGCTGCGTTTCCGGTTGGCACGTGTTGGGGTCATGTCATCCCTACGCCGGTACGCCGCTCAGGATTCACGTTCCGGCCAAGGCGTTACTGAGAACGGCGAGCCGTTCGTCGTCGAGGCCGCCCATCTCGAACAGCGCGACACCAGCGGCCCCAGCCGTAAGAGCCGTTCGGACTGCGTCACCAAGCGTTGCGGCCGGCAAGTCGGGAAGGAAGAGGCCGGCATGCAGGGACGCGCGACCGCCAAGCGCACCGACCCCGTCGCGAACGCCGTCACCGATCCAGGCAACAGGCTCCTCGTAAAACCCGTGGTATAGCATCGGGAAGAATGCGTCGAGCGGCCATTCGTCCCAGGACTGGCGCACGAGAGTGCGGGCGATGCCCGGCGTCGGGAAGACGGCCGCGGTGATCGGCTTCCCGCGTGCGTGCACCGCGTCGGCCAGGACCCGCACGCAACCCGTGACGCTGTCCCAACGGAACCGGCGCCATGCGAGGTCGGCGGTGGGATCGGGAAGGTCGAGCGGGTCGATGCCCGTTTGGGCAGCGAAGGTTTCGCGGCAGACCTCGCAGTAACAGAAGTCGAATTCGGGATACTCCCGGTCCTGGACCAGCCCGTACTTCTCCCACAGCCCCACCGGGAGGATCACGTCGGAATGCCGCACGTAGTCCAAGTGCACGCCGGCCACGTGCGGGTCCGCGGCAAGTTCGTCCACGACTGTGCGCAGGTACTCGCGCACTTCGGGCCGCGTTGGGCAAAGCCACCGGTAATACCCGACGTAGGGTGGGTGCTCTAGCGTGGACTTTCCCTCACGGCTCACCGTGAACCACTCGGGGTGATGTTCCCGTACCCACTGGTCACCTGAGCGGTTGAGTGTCCAGATCCAGCGATGAAACGCGACGCCGGCCTCCTGCGCCGCCGCCGAGAGGACCTCGATGTCACCGCCGCTCACATGCACGCCGCCGATCCCGGCTTCCCGGACGCGAGCGAATGCTGCGAGCCACTCGTCGGGCGTGCGCTCGGCGCCGCCGTGTACCCAGGTCCAGTGTCGTGGCAACGCCGCCGTGCGGGTCCCGCGGCACCCGAGCGCACCGACGGACAATGCGGCGGCCGCGCCGCTCACCCGCTTGACGAAGTCGCGACGCCTCATGGGGTGTGCCATACCTTGCCATCGTCCCGGATGTGCCACCGCCCGGTGCCGGCCCGTGCCGGGAGCGAGGCAGTGTATTGGAGGGATGTTGCCTGCATCGCAAAACCCACGCGCTCGGCAGGGTCGAATGCCGTGAGCTTCAATTGCTCCAGACCTTCGGCGTACCAGCCGGCATCGGCCCGGTGCACGCGCTGCGCGTGGTACACGGCGCGGAGCGCGTGCCGTACGGGTTCGTCCGCGTCAACGACGAAGGGCGCCACGCCGTCGCCGGCGAGCCGATCGCTGAACTGCACGAAGCCCCACCGCTCCGGCATATGCATGTTCACGGCACCCTGCGGTGACCACACCCAGTTGTGCTCGGGTACGGGACGGCCCGTCGCCGGGTCGGTCACCTTGTGGTAGACGCCTTCTTCGATCTCCATGTCCCAGTCGACGCGGGAGAAGTTCACGCGCCATTGGTCGCCGTCGGATGGGCGCTGGCGCCCCGGCGCCGCTTCCGTGATGGCCTTCCACGGGATCGCGAACTCGACGGTCCAACCGCGGTCCGTGTCGGATGGGTCGTTGATCGTTCCATCGACCGCCACGGCTGACCGCAATTCGCGGATGTCCCACGCCGAGATCGCGGGGCCCCCATCGCGGTAGGGCTTCACCAGAAAGAGATCCCACACGGATCCCAGGGCGTTGATCTCGATCTCGTAGTACTGATGTGTATCACCGTCGGGATCGAGGAATACTTCGAAGTCGTCGTCGTGGTACATGACGGCGTCGCGCTCCGTCAGGGTCGCCCAGACATGGGGCTCCTCGATGAAGGCGGCGATGTACAGGTAGGCGTCATCCCACAACATCTTGAACTGCGTGCGGAGACCGGGTGCGGAGCCGTCCGTTCCAAGGATGTCGACGAATGGTTCACTCCACTGCACACGCTGCCAGGAGCTCTCGTCAAGCCGACCGTCGACGACGACGGCTTCGAGACTCCGGTAGCAGACGTACGCCAGAGGCGTGGCCGATCCCTGCGGCGCACCACCAAGGAGAGTCGACAGAACGAACACTGCGAACATCGTCATCACCCTCGATCCGCTTCGTAACTCAAGATATCGCCGGGCTGGCAGTCGAGCTCACGACAGATGGCATCGAGGGTCGAGAAGCGAACGGCACGGGCCTTATTCGTCTTGAGGATCGACGCATTCGCCAAGGTAATGCCGACCCGCTCGGACAGCTCGGTGAGTGTCATCTTCCGCTTCACCAGCATCAGATCGAGGTTGACGACGATCGCCATAAGCGTGGTCAGACCGTCAACGCCTGATCGCGCTCGAGATCAGCTCCATGACGGAACACCCCAGCGAGCACGAGTACCAAGAGACCGGCCAGAGTGGTGTTGGTCTGCATATCGATCGGCGCAGTGAGATCGACCCCGCCGAGCGCCAAGCGACTGAGGAGGGAGCGTACGATCGCGTACTCGAGGACGGGACCGAACAGGCCGAGGGCGAGCAGGAGTGTGCCGATGATCTGGAGCGACCGCACGTTTTGGGCGGCGAACGGATCGCCGTCTTTCACACGCCGCAGGATGCCCCGCATCAGATAGATGATGTAGATGGCGAGCCAGAGGGCGAGCAGCATCCCGAGGTTCGGCAGGAACTGCAGCGGCCAGCGTGTGGTCTGCAGCCGGAGTTCCCCCCGCGCGTCGACGATCACGGCGCGCTGGACACCGGGGGAGGCAACGGTGTCGACGGTCAGTGGCAGGATGGTGCGAACGGTTCCCTCGCCGATGGAAACCGGGAACGCGGCATCTGCCACGAACCCGTCGTGCATCGCGAGCGGTGAAAGCACGAGGAACAGCGTGAAGAGCACAGCAGCGATGCCGCTGACCCAGAAGAGGACATCCAGGAGGAGTTTCGTCACTGTTACGCTGGTGACGCGGCGTGCGGGCATCGCGGCACTCACTTGGCTCGGCCTGGATCAATGTAGTATTGAGGTTATTGTTTGTCAATAAGAATTAGTTGTTTGTCAATAATTACACTTGCGCTCGCAGTTAATTATTTGATCTTCGCTGGGCGCCTCGGAACTCCCTCGAACGTCCGACGCGCCACAAGCCCATATGCAGATTATTGAACGAACCGACGACCGCTTGATCGTGCACCACAAGCCGTGGAACGCCTGGCTGACCACGGCGTTCACGGTGGCAGTGGGTGCCCTCGTGGTGACGTACGGGATCATGCACGCGCAGCCGGTCGCGCTCACGGCGGGCGTGGGGTTCGTGTTCGTGCTTCCGTTACTGACCGCCCATTTTGCCCGCCCGATCTGGGTGACCTTCGATCGACGCGAAGGCAGCGTGACCCTGGTGCGGCGCGGCGTCTTCGGCCAGCGCAGGCAGCGCATCGCCCTGGCCGACGTGACCGGTGTGGAGTGCTGTGACTTCATCGGTCGCCGGCCTCGCACGTTCCTGGAGCGGTTTCAGGTCAACCCGCCCGGCCAGTATGTCGTGCGTCTGATCCTTGCCTCGGGCAAGACGCTGTCGCTCGCGAGTCTACAGAGCTGTGAACGTGGGCAGCACAACCAGCTCGCACAGGTCATCCGGTCGTTCCTCGGATTCGAGGCGCAGGCGCGCGTCGCCTGACGTCGGCTGCCTGGCGCTCCAGCGTCTGCCCCCGACATCTCCCATGATGGATCTCCTGGCCTAATGGCTCTCGTCGCGCTGTTGGGACGGCTCGGCCTGCGCACGACGGCACAACGCGCGTGGGCGATGTACGACTGGGCAAACTCGGCGATGATCGTCGTGGTGGTGACGGCCATCTTCCCGATCTTCTTCGCGTCCTACGCTGGCGTGGGGCTCTCCACGGCGCAGGTGCAGTTCCGATTCAGTGCCACGACGACCATCGCACTCGCGATCATCGCGGTGCTGTCGCCGATCCTCGGTACCGTCGCCGACCACATACCGATCAAGAAGCGGCTCTTGGGCATGTTCATGTCCGTTGGGGTCACGGCCATCGCCCTGATGTTCTTCATTCCGGAGGGCGGGTGGTTGTTCGCATTGGTGCTGTTCCTGCTCGCCAACATCGGGGCGAACGGCAGCTTCGTGTTCTACGACGCACTGTTGCCGCACGTGGCCGACAACGACGAGATCGATCGAGTGTCCACGGCGGGGTACGCGCTCGGCTACGTGGGGGGCGGCCTCCTACTGCTTCTATCGCTGCTGCTCGTGCTGTACCCCGGGGCAGTGGGGCTGCCGGCCGGTGAGGGACTGCCGGCCCGCGCCGCCTCGCTGCCGGCGCGGCTCAGCTTCCTCGCCACCGCCGTGTGGTGGACGGTGTTTGCTATTCCGCTGTTTCGACACGTTCCCGAACCGGTGGCGAAGGTGCTCAGCGGAGCGGAGCGGATGCAGGGGTCGGTGCGTGCGGCGTTTGCGCGTCTTGCGGTCACGTTCCGCGAGCTCAGGAAGTTCCGCAACGCCTTCGTCTTGCTGCTGGCATTTCTCATCTACAACGACGGCATCGGCACCATCATTCGGATGGCGACGCTGTACGGCGAGTCCATCGGCATCGACCGCACCATCATGATCGGGGCCGTCGTGCTCGTGCAGTTCGTCGGTATCCCGTTCGCATTCCTGTTCGGCCAATTGGCGGGTCGTATCGGCGCGAAGTCTGCGATCTTCGTGGGGCTTGCCGCGTATGTGGGTATCACCTTCGTCGGGTACTTCATGACGACGGCGACGCACTTCCTGATCCTCGCGGCACTGGTGGGGATGGTGCAGGGCGGCACGCAAGCGCTGTCCCGATCCCTCTTCGGCAGCATGATCCCGCGGCATGCGTCGGGCGAGTTCTTTGGCCTGTTTGCGGTGTTCGAGAAGTTCGCCGGGATCTTCGGGCCCGCCACCTTTGCGGTCATGATTGCTCTCACCGGTTCTGCGCGGAGCGCCATCTTGTCGGTGGTGGTGTTCTTCGTCGTCGGCGCGGCACTCCTGACCCTGGTGGACGTGGACGCCGGTCGCCGCATTGCGCGCCAAGCGGAGCAGACCTGAGGCATATGGATTGCCTCGCCGGTCCCGGGCGCTCGGACTAACTTCGTCACTCATGGTGACGTCCCCAACATGGTGCCTCGCGCGGTGAGATACTCTGCGTCGGACGGTCGGCGGCGTACGCACCCGCTCGTGACCCTGGCTCTGCGGCTGCGGATCCTGACGTTTCCGTTCATTGGGGTCATGGTTGGGACGGTGTTGTACGAAGACGGGCACGGCGTGGTGGCGTGGGGTGCACTCGTGCTGCACGTCACAGCGCTCCCGTTCGTTCACTACCTCACCGCGCGGAACGCCGCCGATCCGCAACGCGCCGAGTGGCGCAACATCGTTGGCGACACGGTGGCGGCCGGTGTGTGGTCGGGGATCATGGCGTTCCGCCCCCTGCCGGTCACGGCCCTCGTCGCGTGCTACACCATGGTGTCTTCGAGCGTGGGCGGAGTCCGGCTGAGCGTGTGGGGAATATCTGGACTTCTCGTCGGTGCCGTCGCCGGTGGTTTGCTGAACGGTTTTGCCTGGGTGCAGACGACGTCGTTTGCGACGACGGCGTTCAGCACGGTGCTCATCATCTACTTCACTGCACTCTTTGGGTATCAGTCGCATCTGCAGACGAAGCGGGTCATTGCGCTGCGAGCCGAGGCTGAACGCCAGCGTGAGCGCCTCAGCGAACAGTCCCGCGACCTCGAGCAGGCGCGCGCCGAGGAGGCCGAGGCGCGACAGGTCGCCGAGGAGGCGAATCAGGCCAAGAGCATCTTCCTGGCCAACATGAGCCATGAGCTGCGCACGCCGCTCCATGCCATCATCGGGTACAGCGAAGTGCTCGAGGATGAAGCCAGGGTTCGTGAAGAGTCAGAGCTCCAGGCCGATCTCGGGAAGATTCGCTCCGCCGGCAAGCATCTCCTCGACGTGATCAACAACGTGCTCGATCTCTCCAAGCTCGAGGCGAAACGGACGGAGCTCTACCTCGAGACGTTCGTCGGAGGCGATCTCGTGGCAGAGGTCGTCAGCACCATCGAAGGGCTGGTGCAGAAGCGCGGGAACCGGTTGCACGTGGCCGGCCATGAGACCCTCGGTCTCGTGCATGCGGACGTGACCAAGCTCCGGCAGATTCTCTTCAATCTGCTGTCGAATGCCAACAAGTTCACCGAGCAGGGAGAGATCACCGTGACGTGCGAGCGCCGTGAGGATCCCGGCCAGGTCCGGATCGCGGTGCGGGATACGGGGATCGGCATGACTCCCGAGCAGCAAGAGCGGTTGTTTCAGGCGTTCACCCAAGCGGACGCGTCGATCTCCCGCACGTATGGCGGCACGGGGTTGGGGTTGGTGATCTCGCGGAAGTTCTGCCGCATGATGGGTGGCGATGTGGACGTGGAGAGCGAGGAAGGCGTGGGGTCCACGTTCACGGTCGTACTGCCGTCCGACGTGCCGGTTTCCCGGTCGGCTCGGGTATCGGACGTGCGCTGGCGCACCGATGACATGATCAGGGCGATCGCACCGGCGGACGTCGTGATCGATATCGCGATCATCGAACCCGATCCCGATGTCCGCAGTCTCCTGAGGCGGCACCTCGAGCAGGAGGGCGTTTCCGTGCGAGAAGCTGCAACATGCGACGACGGCATGGCCCTCATCCGGGACCATCCACCGGATATCCTGACGCTCGAAGTCGCCCTCGAGGGCGGATGGGATCTTCTGGAACGCCTCAAGAGCGATCCTGAGCTTCGGGGCATTCCGGTACACGTAATCTCGAGCGTCGACGAGCGTTCGCAGGGGTTCGCCATGGGCTGCGAGACGTACATGGTGAAGCCGATCGACCGCGAACAGGTGGCCGTAGCCCTGCTCGGTCCTCTTCGGGGCCCGCCGTCATGAGGGACGGATGAGGCGTCGCTTCCAGCTCGAACGGCCGGCACGCCGGGAGCACCTCCGCGCGTTGGTCGCCGTCGCCGTGGACGCCGCCGACGCTGCGGGAGCCGATGAGGATGTCCGGCACGCTGTCAGGCTGGCCACGGAAGAAGTGTGTACCAACATCATCATGCACGGCTACGGGGAGTCGGGGGAGGGTCGAATCCGCCTCGAGGCGGACTTTGACGAGTATCAGATCAGGATACGAATCTCGGACGATGCGCCGGTTCTGGATCTCGAGTCGATCGCGGTCCCCGATACGGCGGCAATGGCGGACGATCGTCCGATTGGCGGGCTCGGCTGGTACTTCGTTCGATCGGTCATGGACAGTGTTGTGCAGGAGGGAGCCGGAGAGTCCGGGAACGTCTTCATGTTGTCCAAACGATATCGGCGCGCGCTCGATGCGCCGTAAAGCACCGGAATAGGACGGTCCGAGGGTTATGGAGACACAGGTAGAAGAACGCGCAGATGTCACGATCATCCGAGTCGTCGGAAGCGTCGACGGCCTCACTGCACCCGAGCTGCAGGAGGTGTTCGGCAGCCAGCTCGCTCAGGGGCGGTTCCGGCTCGTCGCGGCACTGGGAGATGTCGACTACACCAGCAGCGCCGGCCTCCGGGCACTTCTCGGTGCGATGAAGGACGCCCGTTCCCAGGGCGGGGACCTGCGTCTCGCCGGGCCGCAGCCCGATGTGCTGAAGGTCCTGACGATGAGCGGATTTGCCAGCATTCTCAAGATCTTCGACGACGTCGACCAAGCCGTCGCGAGCTTCGCATCGTGACGGCGCCTCGTCTGGGAGGGGTGGGTCGATGAGCGCCGGGGACGGAGCCCGCACGCACAAGCTCGCGCTGGTCATCGGGTCGGGCAGCGTCATGTGCGCGGCCGCCTTGGGGGTGCAGCGCGTGCTGAGACGCGAGGGCATCGAGCTCGATATCCTGGTCGGGTGCAGCGGCGGTGCCCTCTACGCGGCGGCGGCTGGTCTGGGCTGGACGGTCGACCACACGATCGAGGCCACGCTGCGACTGTGGAACAAGGAGGCCACCAACAAGAAGGACCGGCGTGCGCTCCTTCGGGCCATCATGCCGCGGCTGTTCGGGTTCGACGCCGCATGGGGAATGCGGGACGACGGCCCGATTCTCCAGCGGCTCCAGGAGGCGTACGGGGACGCGACCTTCAGCGACGCGAGCACGCGGCTGTTCATCACGGCGACCGACTTCGCGAACGGCGAGCAAGTCGTGCTGTCGGAAGGGCTGATCCGCGATGCGGTCCGAGCGAGCATCAGCATCCCCTTCGTGTTGCCCCCGTACAAGGTCGGCGACAAGCTCCTTGTCGACGGGTATCTGTCCGATCCGCTGCCGGTCAACGTCGCCATGCGTGAGGGAGCCGATGTCATCCTGGCACTTGGGTTCGAGAGCAATTACCAACGTCGCGTGACGACGCCGGCGCGTTTTGCGTTCCAGGTCAGCGCGATCATGACGAACAACCTGTTGCGGTCGCGGTACGCATTTCACAATGCGTCGCATCACTCGGAGATCATCGCGATCGTTCCCGAGTTCAACAGACGTATCGGTCTCTTCGCCACCAGTCAGATACCCTACGTGATCGAAGAGGGAGAACGGACGGCCGAGAAGCACGTGGCGTACATCAAGCGGCTCCTCGAGGCGGGCGGCTGACCGTGACCGACCCGTCGGAAGCTGCCCGCATGGAGGCGGTGGGCCGTGTCCTGATCGTGGACGATATGGAGGTCAATCGCGATCTCCTGGCCCGGCACGTGCGACGGGAGGGGTACGAGGTGTCGATGGCTGCCGACGGCGCGGAGGGGCTTGCCATGCTCCGAGCCGAACCGTTCGACGTCGTCTTCCTCGACGTCATGATGCCGGGCATGAGCGGTGATGCCGTCCTCGAGGAGATCAAGGGCGATGATGCGATCCGGCATATTCCGGTCATCATGGTCTCGGCGGCCGGCGAACAGGAGATCGTGGTGAAGTGCCTCGAACTCGGTGCCGAGGACTACCTGCCGAAACCGTTCAACCCCACCATCCTTCGCGCACGTGCCCGCGCGGCACTCGACCGTAAGCGTCTGCACGATCAGCGGCAGATGCAGACGGACAGTCTCGCCCGTGAGCTGGAGATCGGGCGGCGGATCCAGCAGCATTTCCTGCCCGCGGAGATCCCGACCGTCTCGGGACTCGAGATTGTCGCGCACCTGGCGTCGGCCAAGCAGGTGTCGGGCGATTTCTACGACGCCTTCGCGATGGGTGATGACGGGCGGCTCATGCTCGTGGTCGGGGATGTGTGTGACAAGGGCGTCGGGGCGGCACTCTTCATGGCGCTTTTTCGAAGCCTCATCCGCGCGACGGGAGACCCGCTCACGGGTGGTGCCGAGCGGATCGTCGGCGGTCGGCGTTCGCTGGTGCAGGCGGCGATGCGCACGGCGTCCGGCGGTGGATTGCTCACCCGCGTGGCCGGATTCACCAACGACTACATCGCTAGGGTGCACGGAAGCGCGAATATGTTCGCGACCGCGTTCCTGGCAGTCGTTGACCCGAGGGATGGCACCGTGGACTATGTGAATGCCGGTCACGAACCTCCCTTGGTCGTGTCCTCCGACGGGCGGGTGCACGAACTCGCGGGGACCGGTCCCGCGCTCGGCCTCCTCCCGGACCTCGAGTTTCACTCCGGGACGATCGTCATGAGCCCGGGTGATACGGTGGTCGTCTATTCCGACGGCATCGTGGACGCGCAGAATTCCGTGGGAGGGGTGTTCGGCTCTGCGCGACTGGTCCAGGCCCTCGAAGCGCGCCTACCCTCGGCCGCAGAGGTCCAGGCGCGTGTGCTGTCCGAACTTGCGGCCTTCACCGCCGGTACCGATCCGGTAGACGACGTCACCCTGCTCGTCGTGCGGCGCCCCGCCTAGCGCAGCCCCAGCCCGCTGCCTAACATCAGGTGTCCATCCACGGACACACGGCAAGCCCGTGATCCTTGACCCTCGAGCGAGGTCGATCCGTGCAGCCCTCGATGTTTCCCGACGCCCGTATCCCCTACGGTACCTGGGGTGCCAGCTTCTTCCCCGCCTGGCAAACCTCCGCGCTCGCGGAGGTCAATATCGGTCAGTTCGCCGGGGAATCGATGAACCGCATCCTCGGTCTTCGGCGGGTGCCGAAGAGCGAGCTCGATTATCTCATCATCGGCTCAACCATTCCATGGCACTGGAAGTTCTGGAATGCCCCGCTCGTGGCGAGTTGCATGGGCCATCGGATTCCGGGATTCCATCTCGAGCAGGCCTGTGCGACGGGCCTGCAGGCGGTGATCCAGGGTGGGGCGCAGGTGCAAACCGGCGCCTCGGAGGTCGTGGGCGTGTTGACGTTCGATCGCACGAGCGATTCCCCGGTCGGCGTCTTTCCCGAACGACGGGCCCACGAGCGGACGCAAGCCCTGGCGGACGTCTGGGACAACTTCGGGTTCGACCCGGCGACCGGGAACGCGATGATCACGACGGCCGGGATCGCCGCCCGAAAGTACCGCATCGATCGCCGAGAGGTTGACGAGGTCGCGTACGTGCGGCACGAACAGTACTTCGATGCGAAGACCTCCGGCTTTCTCGATCGCGTACTCGTGCCCCTCGAGGTGCTCAATCTGCAGGGACGCACGCTCGGCGTGATCGACGACGACGTCGGTGTGCGCCGGCTCACCATGGAAGGACTCCGGGCGCAGCGCGAGCTCGATTCATGCGTGACGTCGGGTACGCAGACCCATGCCTCTGACGGCATGGCCACCCTGTTGGTGGCCCATCGAGATCGGGTGGCCGATCTGAGTACGCGTCCGGAGATCGATATCCGGTTCGTCGCGAAAACGGAGGTACGAACGCGCCCATCCCTGATGCCGGAAGCGCCGGCGTTTGCCGTGCAGCGGTTGCTGGAGCGGACCGGGATCACGATGGACGACGTTACCGTGGTGAAGAACCACAATCCGTTCGCTGTGAATGATGCGGTGTTCAGTCGCGTGCTCGACTACGATTGGCACAAGATGAACACGACCGGCTGCTCCCTGGTGTGGGGACACCCACAGGGGCCCACGCTCACCCGCGTCATCGTCGAGGGACTCGAAGAGGCGGTGGACCTCGGTGGCGGGAATCTGCTGGTGTTCGGGTGTGCAGCCGGCGACGTCGGCATCGCGGCTCTGTTCAGCGTTTCGTAGAGGGGGAGACGATGGGTACCAAGGGACGGCGAACGGCGGCGACGCGGCGCGACACACCGATCACGACACTGCGCCCCCCCACACTCGACACCATCGGGCTTGGCACGGTGCTCGAGATCTTCCGCAGGGGGCAGCTACCGGCTTCGGCGGCGGACCTGGTCGACGAGGTCTTCGGGCCGGCAGGTGCCCGCGGGACGCTCGTGATCTCGGGGGCCAACGGCATCGTCGGCGCCGGTAAGGCCATGCAGTTGGGGTCGCGACTGGTCGAACACGGCGTGCAGGTCGTGGCGCTCGACTTCCCGAATGCGCCAGACGGTCTCGGCCGGCAGTACCCGGGTCTCGTCCAGGCGTTTGGCGCGGAGCAAGCGGCACGCATCATGGGGAACGTCATTCGCCTGACCTACGACGGCAGGCGGTTCCCATCCGAGTTGAAGCGGTTGCGGCCCCGGTTCCTGCTCGAGGCCGTTCCCGAGATCCTCGACGTGAAGCGCGCGCACTACGCGCTCTTCCGCTCGGCCTTCCCCGACATCGAGATCCGGTCGGTCACGTCGGGCTTCCCGAGCCGCGAACTTGGCGTTGGCATCGCCCACCCGGCCTTCCCGCACGAGATCAACAAGATGTGGGAGATCGTCGAGCCCGAGCCGTCCGCAGTCACGAAGCTGCTGTGGGCGATCGGCCTGATCCCGACGCCGGTGAGTGATGACTGGTCGTTTGTGCTCGACGTGCTCTTCTGCGGGATCACGAACGCCGCGATTCAGTACCACCACGAGCGCAACATGCCGTTTTGGAAGATCGACAAGTTCGTGCGGAAGCTCGTGGGGCCGAATCCCCTCCGGGCACACGATGCCATCGGTGCCAAGGGGGCGAACTTTCTCACCTGGTCCTGTCTCCACCATCTGACGGAGCACTACGGCGATCTCTTCGCGCCGGCACCGGAGCTCTTGGAGCGCAAGGACACCGGGCAGAACTGGTATCCGCCCAACCATTTCCGGCCGCTCGTGAATTGGGGTCTGGACGACGATACCGCCGAAGATTTCCGCATGTGGGTGCTGGGGCCCGTGTATCAGATGACGAGCCTCATGTTGCACGAGCAGCGGGCGCACCTGTCACACCTCAATGCCATTGGCGAGCTCTGCGCGCAGTTCCGGCGGGGCGTGCTTGCCCTGATGCGAGCCGACGGCGCCGACGGCGTGATCGATACCGTCCAGGGATACCATCGCCTCCGTCCTGCCGCCGCCGGCGACACGTGGCACCCCGAGGTGCTCGAGGCCATGGCTGCCCCCGCGTGGGAGCAACTGTACGTCAATGCCGAGCACGATGGACGAGTCGGGGTGATCACCATCTCGCGCGAGGCCTACAACGGCGACGTGGATGCCGAGCTGAATCGCGCGATCGACTGGCTCAAGGCCGCGCGCATCGACCGGGTGATCGTGAGTGCTGACTTCCATCTATCGACCCAGATGGTCGGCGCGGACACCGCGGAGTTTTACCCGGCGATCGAGCGGGAGGAGGAGGGGCGGCGCATTGCGGCAACGTGGTCGCGGACGGCGCGTCGGCTCCACGATGAATTTGCCACATCGGTCGGGTTCATCGGCGGCAAGCGGGCGCTCGGCGGCATGCTCGAGCTGTTCGTGCATTGCCACTTCGTCGTGGCGGTGGATACGGCGATGCTCGGATTCCCGGAGGTCACGCTCCCGGTGGTCCCGGGAATGGAGGCGTGCCACTGGCCGTTCCGGAAGGCCGGGCGGAGCGACTGGCCGAAGCTCGTGCGGTTGCTGCTGAGCGGGCGACCGGTGGCGGCTCCGGACGCCGTCGGGTGGCTGATCGACTACGCGGGTCCGCTCGATCGAGCCCTCGCGACGACCTGGAGCATTGCGCGGGGTGGCCGGCATCGCGTGGCGCGACGCAAGCTCGCCGCGGGTGGGCGCCAGGTCGCCATCTCGGGTCGCGGCCTTCCGCCGGTGACGGCCCCGGAGGTGGAATCGGGTCGCAACGCCATTGCGAACAGCATCCGCCGTGCGTGCGGCGTGCCGCTGGACGAGGCGCTGGACGTTCAGGCTGCGCTGTCGGCCGAGTTCATGACGTCCGAGGCCTGCCGCCGCGGGAGCGTCGGTACCGACTACACGAAGACCGTACTGGTGTAATCGAGCGGGCGTGCCTCACGCGCTCGAGCGGGCCATCCCGACGGCGTCGAGGATTTCCTCTTCGGTGAGCAAGCGCTCCGACTTCTTGGCCAGCGCCAACACCGCATCCACGATTACCTGATCGGTCGGCAGCTTCCGGTGCTGCAGGTAGAAGAGGACGTTCGAGGCGCCCGACATGTGGCCGATCTCGATCTCCTGTTCCCGCCCGACCCAACTTGCGGGGACGCCTGAATAGACGCGGTCGGCCAGCCACGCCGCGCCCTTCCGTTTGGCCTTGATGACCGCCGCCGCGTGCACCCCGGTGGCGGTGCGGAACGCATCGCGACCGACAATTGGCGTGTTGACCGGCACCGGGACCCCGACCGCCTTCGATACGGTTTCGATGTACTCCGGCAGGACCGAGAGGTCGTCTTCACGCCATCCGAGGAGCCGGAGGTTCACCAGCAACTGCTCGATGGGGGTGTTCCCGACCCGTTCACCGACACCGAGCGCGGTGCCGTGCACGCGCGTGGCTCCTGCCTCCAGTGCCGCAATGGTATTCGCGACATCGAGGCCGCGATCCCGGTGGCCGTGCCAGTCGATTCCCACGCGGTCGTCCACGCCAAGATCGATCGTCAGCTGCTTGACGAACGCAACGAGATTGCGGACGCCGCTCGGGACGGCCGCACCGACGGTGTCGCAGAGACAGAGCCGCTGGGCGCCGGCGTCGACCGCTGCCGTCAGCAGCACCCGGAGGTCGTCGGGGTTGGCGCGGATCGTGTCCTCCGTCACGTACATGACATCCAGTTCCTCGCCCACGGCGAACTCCACCGCCTCCCGTGTATGCCGGAGAATGTGTTCGATGTCCCACTCCTCGGCGTACTGCCGGATCGGGCTCGAGCCGATGAACACGCAGGCCTCGATGGGGACGCCCGTCTTCTGCACGACATCGGCGATGGGCTGGATGTCCACGATCATCGTGCGCGCCGCGCAGTTGGCCCGGATGCGGAGGTCGCCTTCAGCGATCTCTCGGCACAAGCGCTCCACGGCCTCCCGTTGCCGCGGTCCCGACCCGGGCAGGCCGATGTCCGCCGTCTCGATCCCCAGTTCGTTCATCAGATGCAGCAGCCGGATCTTGATATCGAGCGGTGGATCGATCACCGACGGACTCTGAAGCCCATCCCGGAGCGTCTCGTCATCGAGCATGGCGGCCGGCGGCCGTGCCGGTACCTGTCCACCGTGCTGGGCCCAGTCGTAGATCAGTCGGTCTTCGGCGGGAACGGTCGTCATGGAACCCCCGGGAACGGCGTCAGACGGTTGCGCGTCCGAACTGACGCGCGCGCTCCAGCAACTGGTCGGCCTGCTCATCCTGTCCGCGTTGGCGATGGATCTGCGCGAGGTGGTACATGCCACTGACCTCCTCGATCCCATCGTCGAGACTCCGCTGGAACTCCCGCGCGGCGGCGTCCAGGTCGCCCATACGCTCGTAGATCACGCCGATGTGGTACCGCGCCATCAGGTACTCCGGTGTGAGGGCGGTGCATTTCTCGAAGTGCTCGAGCGCCTGATCGAGCTCGCCCACGTGGAACAACGCGATGGCGAGCCGGTAGTGGGCCGCGTTGTACCGTGGATCGATCTCCAAACATTGCCGGTACGCCCGGATCGCCGACGGCATGTTGCCGTGATGGTAATAGGCGACCCCCAGGTCGTAGGCGCACAGGACGAAGCTCGGCGCCAACTCGAGCGCCCGACGGTAGGACGCAATGGCGTGATCGAGCGTGCCCTGATGGAAGTGGAGCGTGCCGAGCATGTGGTGGGCAAGGGCATGGTCGGGCTCTGCCTCTACGAGGCGCTCGAGTTCGAGGCGCGCCGAGCGGTGATCCCCGGTGCTCTCCGACACGAGCGCGTGGAGGACACGGTGGTCGATGTAGGCATCGCGCAGGAACAACCCACATTCGGCGCAGAACTTATCGGTATCGGCGGCTTGGTGGCCGCAACGCTGACATCGCATGGCTACGATCTCCTTGCGGGTCGACAGTCGGTTCGGTATCCGAACAGGGGAAAGATGCGTGCTGGACCGGCAGGCCACAACGCGCCATTCCGCGACTCGCGGAAACCGCGTCCGGGCTGCACCTTACCGGCTCGAGCCAGGAGCGAGGAGGGCACATGGCGTCGTACACCATCGGGGTGATCCCGGGTGACGGGATCGGTCCGGAAGTGCTGGCCGAAGGGCTCAAGGTGCTGCGGGCCGTATCGGCGACAGAGGGGTTCGCATATGACTTGGTGGAGTACCCCTACAGTGGTGGCTACTATCTCGAGACGAAGGAACTCGTACCGGATCGAGTGATCGACGAATGGCGCACGCTGGACGCGGTGCTGCTGGGCGCGATCGGGCACCCGGACGTCGAACCCGGTCTCGTCGAGCGGTCGGTGATCCTCGGGCTTCGGTTCGGGCTCGATCTGTACATCAACCTGCGGCCGATCAAGTTGTACGCCGAACACCTGTGTCCGCTCAAGGACAAGGGGCCGGCGGACATCGACTTCGTCGTCGTGCGCGAGAATACCGAGGGCTTCTACTCGCAGATCGGTGGCCATCTGAAGAAGGGCACGCCGGACGAGGTTGCGCTGGTGAACGGCGTCTACACATGGAAGGGGTGTGAGCGCGCTTCCCGATATGCGTTCGACCTCGCTCGGAAGCGGGCGACCGCTCGCGGTGACGGGTCCGGGGGGCGGGTGACGCTCGTGGACAAGGCAAATGCACTCCGGCCGCACGACATCTGGACGCGCGCGTATGCGCAGGTGGCGCGCGACTTTCCGGAGGTCGAAACGGACCACGCCTATGTCGATGCCTGTTGCATGTGGATGGTCAAGAACCCCGAGTGGTTCGACGTCATCGTCACGACGAACATGTTCGGCGACATCATCACCGACCTGGGGTCGATGCTTCAGGGTGGGATGGGGATCGCTGCGTCGGGGAACATTCATCCCGGCAAGACGTCGATGTTCGAGCCGATCCACGGATCGGC
>JBDHJO010000189.1:0-5663 GCA_039586875.1 Gemmatimonadota bacterium
CCTCCTCGCGCTTCGCCAAACTGGCGACCGGGAGCTGTTCCAGCCCAGCTTCCACCAGCGCGCGCTTGGCCGCGCTCAGTTGTCCCTTTCCACCGTCGATGACGAGGAGATCCGGTAGCGGCTTCTCCTCATCCTGCCGTCGCGTGACGAAACGGGCGACAACCTCGTGCACGGCCGCAAAGTCATCCGGAACCGCCGTGCGCGCCTCACCATCCCCCGCATCCGACGCACCACGAATACGATACCGGCGATATTCGCTCTTCTTCGGTCGACCAGCCTCGAACCAGACGAGCGAGCCAACCGTGTCTCGCCCCTGATTGGTGGAGATGTCGATGCACACGAAGCTCCGCGGCACGACGGTGAGACCGAGGTCCCGGCCAAGCGCGTAGACAGGGTCCTCTGCCCGCTCGTCCGTTTCGAATGACTCGATCCGCAGGCTCTCCATGAGGTGTCGCGCGTTCTTGTCCGCGAGGGCCGTCAAACGATGGCCGACGCCTCGCGCGGGGATGCGCCAGCGCGTACCGGCCTCCAACTCCGTCACGACATCGAAGTCTGCCGGCGGGAACGGCAGCACCGTCGTCCGCGCTCGCGCCTCGGCTGTCAGATACGACTGCACGATGAACCGTGACAGGATCTCTGCATCGGTCGCCTCGGCGAGGTTCGTGTAGAACCGATGATCGCGCGCTACGATCTTGCCCTCGCGAACGCGGAGCACCACCCCAACGGCATCGTCGCCGTCGCGCGCATACCCAACCGCATCCGTATCGCGCCCGCCAACCACCTCGACCGCTTGCGGCTCCTCGAGTTGATCCAGCCAGGCCAGACCGTCGCGTATCTCGGCTGCGCGCTCGAAGTCCATTCGGGCCGATGCCTCTTCCATCCGCTGCCGCAGACGCTGCCGGACCGCAACCGTCTTTCCCTCGAGGAACGCGACCACATCGTCGATCATCTGCCGATAGGACTCGGCGGGTTGGTAACCGACGCAGGGCGCCTGACACCGCTTGATGTGGTAGTCCAGACACGCCCGCTCCGGGTGCTCCTCGGGCAAGGCATAATGGCATGAACGAACGGTGAAGATGCGCCGGATGATCCTGAGCGTGCGACGCAGTACACCGACATCGGTGTACGGCCCGAAGAACCGCGCACCCGGAATGTCGAGTCGCCGCACCACGAGGACGCGCGGAAAGGGCTCCCCGAGGGTCACGGCGATCCGTGGATAGCTCTTGTCGTCGCGCAACTGCACATTGAAGCGCGGCCGATACTCCTTGATCAGGTTGTTCTCGAGCAGGAGCGCTTGGGACTCAGACGGCACGACGATCGTCTCGAGATCGGCGATCGAGCGAACCAGCATTTCTGTCTTCGGACTGGGCGACGCAGCGCTCGCGAAGTACCCCCGGACCCGGGTGCGCAGTCGCTTGGCCTTTCCCACGTAGAGGACCCCGCCGCTCCGGTCCTTCCAGAGATACACGCCGGGTTCCTCCGGCAAGGCATTCAGCTTGCGTTCGACCGTCGGTGGCACGTGCCTCACGCGGGCCATCCCCCGGGCCTGCTCATGCGCCTGGCCCTCGCCCGCTGACGCGCCGCAGTCGATCGAATACCTGCCGGGCCTCGGGGTGCCCCGTGAGCACGCTCACCAGCCCGTAGGTACAACCGAAAGCAAGCACACCGGCCGTGGCAACGACGAGCAATCCTCCCGGGGTGACCCCAGCGACCATGACCCCGACGGCGCCCGCCGGTATCGTCGCCATCGTTGAAACGAGGATCCACCGGCGTCCGGCGCTCGATAGCACGTCTCCGAGCCGCGTTCGTAGCCTCCAGAAGTTCAGACCGGCATTCAGATACGCACCGCCGGCCGCACCCAACGCAATGCCTGCGGGTCCGAACCGCTGCATCAAGACATACGCCGATCCTGCGGACACGATGACCGAGAGCACGGCGATCTTGACGGGTGTCCGAGTGTCGCCGAACGCATAGTGCCCCGAGGCGAACAGTTTGACGCACGCCTGTGCCGGCACACCGATCGCGTATGCCCCCAACACCCCAGCCGCGATGGCCGTCTGTTCCGCTCCAAACGCGCCCGTCTGGAACAGGGCTGCGAGAATCTCCGACCCGAGCGCTGCGAACGCGACTGCTGACGGCAGTACGAAGAACGCCACCCTTCTGGTACCCACGGCGAGGCGCTGGCGCAGCGCCTCCATGTCGGTCCCGGCTGCACTGCGGCTCAGTTCCGGAAGCGCAACAGCGGCCACGCTCACGCCGAACAGCGACACCGGGAGGATGGCGACGAGCTGTGCATACCCCAGAATCGCCACGGCGCCCGGCTCGAGCAGTGACGCAAGCTGTTGATCGACCAGGCTCGAGATCTGGTAGACACCGGCGCCGACCACGACCGGGATCCACGCCCGCACGACCCGCTGCACGGCGGGATCCCGCGTACCCATACCGATTTGCAGACGACCGACACACCGCAGCGTGCTCGGCAGCTGTAGCAGCACCTGCAGGACGCTCCCGACGAGAGCGCCCCACGCCAGGGCCACAACGAGCCGGAGCTCCAACAGTGTGGACCCCAGCACCACCAGCACTGCAATCTGCGCAACGTTCCACACCGCGGGGGCAACGTACGGCAGGAAGAACCGGCGGTGGGTATTGAGGACGCCAAGGCACCATGCGGAGAGAATCAGCACGCCGGACATCGGGAACATGATCTCGACCAGCGAGATCGTGAGTTCCCGCGTGGTCCCGGTGAACCCGGGAGCCGCGAAGCTCGTGATGGCCGGTGCCAGCGCGATCCCGACGAACGCCGCGACCGCCGTGAGGAGCATCAGGAGCGAAACGATCGATCCGGCAAGCCGTCGCGCGCCGTCTTCGTCGTCCTGGGCAATCAGCTGAGCGTAGACCGGAATGAACGATGCCGAAAGCGTGCCTTCGCCCAACAGGTTCCGGATGATGTTTGGAATGCGGAGTGCCGCCCGAAAGGCGTCGGCCGCCGGCCCGTCTCCAAAGTAGTGTGCGAATACCCGTTCCCGCACGAACCCCAGGATGCGGGTGATGAGAATCCCGGCGCCTACACGCGTGGCCAGTCGGCCATCACCGGCGCTCACGGCGGGAGGCACGCCTCCACATGGATCCGCGCCTCGGTCAAGGCAGCAGCGAGGAACTCGCGACCGTAACGCACGAGGTACGGTGCGACCGTGAAGACCCGCTCCTGTGGCTTGCCCGTCGGATACACGTTGTGCCGCGCCTTCTCGATCTGCTGCACGACGATCTCGTTCCGCTTCTTGAGCAGCGCCACAATGCGCTTTTCGAGGTCCTTGAGGCCGGTCATCGCCGCATTGCGGGTCGACTGGACGGACTTCTTCAAGGTTGGGTCGACCGCGACCACCGCATCCTGCAACGCCTGGTACTCATTCGCGAGTGCCGTCCGCAGCGCCGCGAGCGGTTCGGTGATATCCGCGCCCATGTCGCCCCGGACCAACGACGACTCGAGATCGGTCCGTCGAAGGTCGTCCCGCGCTATCTCGTACTTCTCCAACACCTTCGTGACTCGTGGCTCGATGGCAAAAGCAGACCAGCGCGGAAACGGTGTCTGGGGCACGACACCCAGGGCCGCATAGACCGGCGCACACTGGGGGAGGTACCGTGCTTCCCCCGGACCCGCCACGTAGGCCAGCGTCGGAAGGAGCACCGCTTCCACGACCGGCCGAAGCAGCACGTTCGGGGACAACCGTTCCGGCTCCTCCCGCGCCACGCGCTCGAGCTCGTCCATCGTCCAAGATTCCGCTGACCGCCGCGTCACAAACCCGTCCCCCTCAGCCACCAGCCGGTCCCGCCCCTGCGATCCCTCGATCATGACGAGCGAAGCGCCATCGCCCACCGGTACGGGCGCAGGCTCTCCTGCGGCCTCCAACTGCGTCGCTCGCTGGCGGAGCGCCTCATCGAGCGGTGCGGCATCGCGCAGAGCCTGCACCAGGCGCGGGGCCATGGCCCCCTTCGCAGCGACGCTCGTCGGCCGGAAGACCACCACACCGAAATCACCGAGCAGTGCAGCCAGACTCCCGGCAAACGCCGAAGCGAAATCGTTGGATGGGGTATAGTGCGCCCCCAGCCACGCAAACACGTCGTCCCGGAACTCCGTTGGCGGGAGTGCGTCCGCGAGATCCGCGAGCACCTGTTCGATGTCACTGCCCAGCGATTCCCGGTACAGGGGCGTGAGCGGATCATGCGACGAACGTTCTCGGACCGCCGCTCGGTGCACGTCGTTCTCGGGGGTCAGATAATGGATGTGATTCGATTCTGCGAGATCATGGTCGTCGCCCGCCACCCAGAAGACTGGCACGACCGGGCGCCCGAGCCGCCCCTCGAGGGCGTCGGCCAGCGCCACGGCGGTCAACGCCTTGTACACGGTGAACAACGGGCCGGTCAACAGTCCAGGTTGTTGCCCGGTGGTGACGCACAGGGCACCGCCCAGCAATGCCTGCAAACGCGCCTCTGCCGGACCGTGTGCAATGAAGGCATCGGCTAGACCCCCGGGTTCGATGCCCTCACGCGCCGCAATCAGCCGGTCGAGATCGATCGGCGTTGCGACAGGCTCGGCGGACTCGAACACGAGACTCACCGGGGTCCCCCGGGGACCGACCTCGGTGGGTAGAGTGTGGTTCTGGGGTCGACCGCTCGGATCATCGTTGGCTCCCCTTGTGATACGGCTCCCCACGGAGGATCGTGTGCGCGCGGTACAGTTGCTCCAACAGCACGAGCCGGGCGACGTCGTGCGGGAACGTCAGTTCCGACAGGCGCATCCGCCAATCGGCACGCTGGAGAACGGCGGTACTCAGTCCGAACGTCCCCCCAATGACGAACGTGGCGGTGAGGGCCGCATCCCGCCATGCGCCGAGCCGTTCGGCCAGCCCTTCACTCGACACTGCCTCCCCCGTCCGTGTCAGCGCGATCACGACGTGGCGACCATCGAGTGCCTTGAGGAGACGCTCACCTTCCTGCTTCCGCGCCTGTACCGCCTCACGTTCCGGGCGCCCAGCTTCCTTCACTTCGTCGATCGTGAGTCCGTCGTATCGGCCGACACGCGTCGCATACCCCTCGCACGCGTCTCTGAGCGCTTCCTGCTTGACACGTCCCACCGCGACGATGCGCAGCGTCATCAGGCATACAACCCACGAAGCCGATGCACCGCGGCGACGCGTTCAATGGCAAGCATGTACGCGGCAATACGCAGATTGACGCCGTGCCGCTCGGCGACCGAGAGCACGTCGTGAAACGCCCGCGTCATCACGCCTTCGAGCCGTTCGTTGACCATCGGCTCGTCCCAGAAGTAGCCCATGCGGTCCTGTACCCACTCGAAGTAGCTCACCGTGACGCCGCCCGAGTTCGCCAGGATCCTTCGCGCGGACGTTGGACGCGTTTCGGCGCGTGATCGCGTTTTCCACCGCCGCCGGTAAGAGTACGTCGACGTCGAGCGTCAGGAGTTCGTCGGGGGCAATCGCTTCAGCACCGGGATACCCCTCGAGGTAACGGTGCTCTCGTATCCACTCCAGCGCACCCTCGACAAAGATGCCGTTGGGATTGTAGATCGCACCGGAAACATCACTGACCGCCACGACCGTGAGCCCTTCCCGCTCGAGGAGCTGCGCGGCGACCGATCCCACGTTCCC
>JBDHJO010000341.1:0-2181 GCA_039586875.1 Gemmatimonadota bacterium
GACTCTCCCAGCTCGCGTCCGGCGGCGTCAGTCGGTCGAACGATCGTCCAGGCCACCCGGAGGGGTTCGTCGATCGGCGCGCGGGTCTTCCCTACGTCCCCGGCTCCCACGGTCATCCGGTGTACGCCGTTGACCTCTACCGCGACGGGTTCGACCAGTTGGTTTCGGACGGAGACCGTCACGTCCGTCGGTGGCGCCAACACTTGTACGAATGCGGAGTCGCTGACGCTGTCCGCCCGGACACGGATGACGGTCGACCCCACGGTCATAGCCGTGACCAAGCCCCCTTCGGAATCGCCGGAAACCATGGCGACTTCCTCGTCGTCGGCCGTCCAGATCAACTCCGTGTCCGACAGGTCGTGGTCGGTGCCGAACTGATCCAGCGCGATCAACTGGAGGGCCTGGGTCTGACCGGGCTCCAATTGTGTTGCGGCGGGGCTCAAGATCACCACTGCCAGCTGGGGCGTCTCCGGTTCCCACGGCGAATCGCCGTCGCACCCGACGGATGCGGTCGCCGCCGCGATCGCTGCGATGGACCATATCCCGCCGGCCTTGGGCCAATGCGGTCGCAAGGGCTTGAATGCCCACGTTCCTTCGTCGAGCATGACCCTCTCCTTTCCTCATCACCCATCCCGTTCGGTGGCCCGCACGGCGGGCGTCTCCGAATCCGCCGGGAGTCGATCGCGTTCAGGATCCTCTGATCGACCGTGTCCCTGCTCGGATGGGCTGGGAACTCGCTCATGAACGATGCCCGTCTTCAGACCTTCTCGCGTCCCGTCAGCTCGTGAATCAGCGTCCCGCAAACGCGCCAATTCCCACTCGGCGGTCCTTGCAAAGGGGCGTCTGACTGAATGTGGCGGCAGCATCGTTACCTCCCGTTCTCACGTTCCCCGCAGCATCGGGCCGCCCTCCAGGCACCCTCCATTCCTCGGCAACTCGGTCATCGTCTCGGGCATTCCTGGGGCCAGCCGGTACCGACAAGATGAACTTCACGTCTCACTGCGCTTTCTCCCGCCCGTCACCGCGGTATCATCCCGAGGCGCGGGCCTACCTAAGAGCTGCCAGGTCAACCAGTTGAGAACTTGGCTCGTCCGTCGCGATCGCCTGTCCCGACCGACGGCGAGCTCTCCCCCTCCAGCCCCGAATGCCAGTGGCGCTTCCAGCGACCCCGCCACTCCGGAACGTTGCGCTCGTTCAGCCGCCCGGCGCCCTCAAGGGGAGGTCGGGCGGGGGGCGAGGCGGCACGTGGGGGGTCACGGTCACCAGGGCGGAGCCACTCACGCCGCCGCTGGGCTGATCGGTGAGGATCGCCTCGACCACCACCGCATCCCCTGGGTTCAATTGGATGATCGCGGGGTCCAGTCGGATCTCGTCAAGGCGCAGAACCTCGGTCGCAGAGTCGCAAGCCGAGGTTGCTCCACACGCGGCAACGATCGCCATGGTCTTCCACCAGGTCCTCTTGGGCCGGGCGTTCCCGAATGTCCATTTGGTGTCATTGAGCATGACCCTCTCCTTTCCGCTTCGCCGGCAACACTCGGTGGCGGGCGGATTGCCCGGAGGTGAGCCGGCTCGTGGCGAGCCGGACCGGGCGGAATCCGCTACGAGACACCGAAGCGTCGTCGGGCTGGCCTTCGCATATCAACGATGCTTCGTCGTCGGCTCGCCCGCGTCCCACGTGCACGGGAAATCGGATCCCGCGAACGCGGTCTTGCGTGAGCGGAGCCGGAGCGGAGCTTCTAGTCCGACGAGGGGGCAGCATCGTGACCTCCTACTCTCCAGTGGCTGCGTGTCGGCTCAGCCTGCCGCGCATGGCAGCGGCCGAGTTCCTGTCGAGTCGGGTAGAGCCGACGAGGGAAACATGACGACGACCCGTCAGCCCGGCCTCGCCCGAGCGTCACTCGACCGTCATCCAGGGCGACCCCGGCCCATAACCATCTGTCACGGGTTGCCTTACGAGATGACGGCAGATCGGCCGCCCAGGGTGGGACGGCGCCCTTGCCGGGAGGGCCGTCCGGGATTGGCGTGGGACCGCATCGCCATCCGTCTTCGACGAAGGAAGGGTGACGCCAGGAATCCGCGTCGGAGGTCCCTCGACCTTGCGCCCCGCCACCGCGCTCCACCCATTGGCCTGGTGGGCCTCAACGGCCGGCGTTGGCCAGGTGGCCGGCCCCGATTCTCTCG
>JBDHJO010000190.1:0-5378 GCA_039586875.1 Gemmatimonadota bacterium
GACGTGGCCTCCGATGAAGACTTCTGGTTTCACGTCCAGCAGGCATTCACCGTCGATCGGAGCATGGTGAACCTCAACAACGGTGGGGTGTCCCCGAGCCCCAGGATCGTGCAGGACGCCATGCAGCGGTACCTGGCGTTCTCCAACGAGGCACCGTCGTACACGATGTGGCGGATTCTGGAGCCGGAGATCGAGGCGGTGCGGCAACGGCTCGCCGCGGATTTCGGGTGCGATCCCGAGGAGATGGCGATCACGCGGAATGCCTCGGAATCGCTCGAGAACGTGCAGCTGGGGCTGGACCTGGGGCCCGGTGATGAGGTCGTCACGACCGATCAGGACTACGGCCGGATGCTGACGACATGGGACCAGCGTCGGCGCCGTGACGGGATCACGGTGACGAGCATCGAGTTCGAGACGCCGGCCCCGAGCATGGAGTATCTCGTGGACATCTTCGAACGCGCCATCACGCCGCGGACCAAGGTGCTCCACTTCTGCCACATCACGAATCTCTCCGGGCAGATCTTTCCGGCGGGTGATATCTGCCGGATGGCACGTGCGCGGGGGATCACGACCATTGTAGACGGTGCGCACGCGTACGCGCACTTCCCGTTCACGTGCGACGAGCTCGACTGCGATTACTACGGCACGTCATTGCACAAGTGGTTACTGGCTCCGCACGGCACGGGATTTCTCTATGCGCGGCGCGAGCTCATCGGGAACGTGTGGCCGCTCATGGCCGCCGCGGAGTCAATGAACGACAACATCCGGAAATTCGAGGAGATCGGTACGCATCCGGCCGCGAACCACAACGCAATCTCGGAAGCGCTCACCTTCCATCAGGGCATCGGTGCGGAACGGAAGGCGGCCAGGCTTCGCTACTTGCGGGACAGGTGGATGCGCCGACTCGAGGGCCAGCCGGGTGTCTTGTTGCACACCAGCTTCGACCCCGCGATGTCCTGCGGCCTGGCGAACGTCGGCATCGACGGTCTCGAGCCCAACCAGATCGTCGAGCATCTCTGGAAGCACCATCGTGTCCACGTTGTGGGCATCGGGCACCCGGCTTGCACCGGCATTCGGGTGACCCCGAACGTCTATACGACCGTCGAGGAGGTGGATCGGTTTGCGGATGCGATGGAGGGAGTGATCCGTAACGGAGTAGGATGATGCTGCCGCTGTCGGTGCAAGGCACAAGGTGCAAGGTACAAGGGAGCTATCGCTTGCGCTTTGCACGTTGCACCCCGTCAGGGCGCCAACTGATCCAACGACATCATCAACGCAAATCCCGCAATGAACCCGACGGTCGCGATGTCCACGTGCCCGCTGCGCGTCGTCTCCGGCAGTAACTCCTCGACGACCACGTAGAGCATTGCGCCGGCCGCAAACGCGAGGCCGAAGGGAAGTACCGTCGTGCCGAGCGTGACGAACAACGCGCCGGCGACGGCGGCGAACGGTTCGACCACGGCGGAGAGCTGTCCGTACCAGAATGCGCGGCCGCGGCTCATGCCTTCACGGCGCAGCGGGAGCGCGATGGCGAGCCCTTCGGGGATATTCTGCAGCCCGATACCCATTGCCAGCACGACGGCCCGACCGAGGTCACCGCTGCCGAA
The DNA here is from genome assembly GCA_039586875.1 of Gemmatimonadota bacterium. Classification (GTDB taxonomy): domain Bacteria; phylum Gemmatimonadota; class Gemmatimonadetes; order Gemmatimonadales; family GWC2-71-9; genus JAOTVV01. The sequence goes on from JBDHJO010000190.1 coordinate 1,608, forward strand.
GCCGAGGCCGACGGCGAGTCCCTCCGGAAGGTTGTGGATGGTGATGGCGGCCATCAGCAGGGCGGAGCGCCGCCAGGCGACATGGGGGCCTTCCGTGTGCGCCTCGTCGGGAAACTCCGCGTGCAGGTGTGGCACCAATTGGTCCATTGCCCAGAGCGTCAGCGCGCCGAGCAGGAGACCCGGCAGCACGTTGACGACGCCACCGCGCTCGAGTGCGGGGACCAGCAGCGACCAGCAGGCGGCGGCGACCATGATGCCCCCGGCCGCTCCCATCATGCCGTCCATCAGCCGTCGGTTCACCGTTTTGACGAACAGAACCGGAATGGTGCCGACCAACGTCAGGAACCATGTGGTGAGTCCACCGATCGCTGCCTGCTGAACGGTCGAGAGCTGCGCAAACCATTCTGGTGTCACGAGTTACAAGCCTCGTTGTCGGTGGTGCGCCAGCGAACTGCTGCGCGGGACGCGAAGGAGCCGCGCGTGCTGGCATCATGCGGGATTCGAGCTCTGGCCATTATACTTGAGGAGGTTAACAGTGCAAGTGGACGACCGCGACAACCTGGCTGGAGGCTTCCAGTGTCGAAATACGAGGGGCGGAGCATCGGGAAGAAGGAGCTGAAGCCCGAGAGCATGATGATGAGCTACGGGTACGACCCGATGCTCTCCGAAGGTGCCATCAAGTGTCCGATCTTTCAGACCTCCACATTTGTGTTCAAGACCGCCGAGGACGGCAAGGCGTTCTTCGAGGTGGCCCTGGGCATGCGGGAGAAGGGCCCCACCGAAGAACTGGGCCTCATCTATAGTCGGCTCAACAACCCGGATCTCGAGATCCTCGAGGATCGGCTCTGCCTGTGGGATGACGCCGAAGCAGCTGCCGTTTTCCAGAGCGGCATGGCGGCGATCGCCACGAGTCTGTTGACCTACCTGCGGCCTGGTGACGTGCTCGTACACAGCGACCCGGTGTACGGTGGCACCGACTATCTGTTCAAGCATTATCTCCCGGAGTTCGGGGTCGACGTGGTCGGGTTCCCGGCCGGAGTCCCGACGGTGCAGCTCGAGGAGGACATTCGTGCGCGCGTCGCGGGGCGACGCGTCCCCGTGATCTTTGTGGAGACGCCGGCCAATCCGACGAACGACCTGGTCGATATCGAGGGGACGGTGCGTCTGGCCGAGTCACTCACGGTGGGCGGCGAGCGGCCCGTCGTGATCGTGGACAACACGTTCCTCGGTCCCGTGTTCCAGCATCCGCTCAAGCACGGTGCAGACGTGGCACTGTACTCGGCGACCAAGTTCCTCGGCGGGCACAGTGACGTCGTGGCCGGCGCGTGTGTGGGGCGGAAGGATGTGATCGAGAAGATCCGGACGCTCCGCACGTTCATGGGCACCGCCGCGGATCCGTGGACGGGTTGGCTGCTCCTCCGCAGTCTCGAGACGCTCAAGATGCGGATGACGGCCCAGATGAAGAATGCGCAGTATGTTGCCGCGCACCTCGCTGAGCACCCGCGCGTGCGGTCGGTGACGTATCTCGGATTGACCGCCGAAGACCATCCGATGTACGACGTCTACCGCCGACAGTGTGTTGCGCCCGGCTCGCTCATCGCGTTTGAGATTGAAGGGGGCGAGAAGCAGGCGTTCGAGTTCCTCAACGCGCTCAAGCTCATCAATCTTGCCGTGAGCCTCGGCGGCACCGAGTCGCTGGCTGAGCATCCGGCCACGATGACGCATTCGGACGTGTCCGAGGAGGACCGCGTGCGTTTGGGGATTACCGATGCCCTCGTCCGAATCTCCATTGGGGTCGAGCACTTCGAAGATCTAATCGCAGACATCGATCAAGCGCTCGCGGCGGTTGGAAGCGCGCGAGCAGCATCGAGGGTGGAGAGGGGAGCCGGCGAGCCCGCGCTGGCGGAGTAGGAGAAACGCGCCACACCGTCGGAGCGACGCTTCTATTCCGCTCGATACGAGCGCGGGTTACGACTACGACGCGACGCTCTTCCCGCAGACCTGCCCAGATGTCGCACCGGTGCCGAGGTCGACATCGACATCCACATCGCATGTGCCGGACCGGTCGTCGTCGGCGGTGAACCGGAAGGCGCCGTCCATCGTGTAGGTCCCGGTCACGACGAAGTTCTCGTCGATCGTGACGTTCCCGGTGATCAACAGGTTGGGTGCCCCGTTCACTGTGAAAGTCGTCGACCCCGCGAGGACCACGCAGTCGTCGATACTCTCCAGGAAATCGAACGTGAACGTACCCGTTCCGGTCGACGGGTCGATGTTGTCTTCGTACTCACCGCTCAGCGTGACCGAACCGCCGCGGTCGCACGCGCCGGTCACGTCCGGCAAGGGGGTTTGCAGCAGTCCGCTGACCGAGGCCGGGGATGCCGTGGCAACGTTGCCGAGCGCGGTCGCAATGGCCGCTTGCAGCTCGGCGAAGACCAGGAACGCCTCGGACTGCGTCAGGGAGTCGCCGGTCACGCCGGTGCTGTCGCTGCAGGCGCCGGCGACGAGCAGGGCGAATGCTGTTGTTGCGAATCGAAGACGTCGGGTCATCCGCCCTCCGTGAGCGTAAGTGGCCACGAAGGCCGCTCTCTGGTCTCACGCAAAGTAAAGCCCCCCGGCCTCGAAGCGAAGCCGGGGGGTCATACACTAATCGTCGGTGATTGGAACCACCGCTTAGTCGAGCGTGATGCTCTCGCCGCAGACCGAACCCGAGCCCGTGAACGTCCCGAAATTGTACGTCACGTCGATGGCGCAGGTGCCCGAACTGCCGGCATCGCTGCTCCACTTGATCCCGCCCTTCCAGCTGAGCGAGCCGCTGAAGTCGAGCTGGCTCGAGCCGATCGTGATGTCACCGGAAATCTTGACGTTGGGGTCGCCGTCGACCGTCACGATCACCGTGTTGTCCGTATCCGCTGACTTGCAGCCGTTGAAATCCTGGGTGATGTCGAACGAGTAGGTGCCACCGGCCGTCGGGTTGTTCGGGTCGATGTCCGAGCTGTACTTGCCCGTGACGTTGACCGAACCGCCCTCGGGGCAGCTGTCGGAGTAGTTGTAGTCGATGTCGACCTGCGGTGCCGCCTGCGGGCCGGCGGCCGCGGGGGAATCAAAGCTGCCGACGCCCGGCAGGGCGCCAACAAGGGCCAGCACCTCAAGGAGCGCGTCCTGCTCGGCCGCCGTCGGCGTGTCGCCGGCCGTCGTACCGGTGCCGTTGTCGTCGCTGCACGCGCCGACGACGAACGCTCCAGCTACGAGAAGGGGAAGGAAACGGAATTTGCGCATCGAGCCTCCAAAGTGGGGTTGCAGGGGATCTCAGATTCGTTGCCTATAGCAACTATTTTTATCGGGATTCGCGACACGGAGAAATAATGCAATTCGCGTTCCCGGGCAAGGTTTGGTGAGGAGACTGACGACCATCATAGCGTGCAGGCCCGAGGCATGGACCTCGCGCGAGTGATTGTTGCGGTGGTATGAGGTGATTCGGCCGCCCCTGAGCACGCTTGAGGCCGTGCAGTCACTGATTCGGACGGGGAAGTGTTGCGTCCACACTCAGGCTGCTGCCACTGCGCCACGGGGCCGGCGCCTCGCGGCGCCGGCCCCGTCACACAGTGTAGGCAGGAATCAGTTGCTGTTGATGGATAGCGTCACATCCGTTTGGTCGGCGGATCGTCCCTGTTGCCAGAAGAGCAGGGATGGGAGTGATTCGGTTGGCCAGCTCGTCGGTGCGGTCTGAGTGGTTTGGATCACGGTGAGGGTGTGACCGAAGGTTGGTGTATA
>JBDHJO010000030.1:0-21871 GCA_039586875.1 Gemmatimonadota bacterium
TGGTTATCGGAGCGGCAGTCGCCTCTGCCCAGGCTCCCCCGCAGATGTTCCGCGGCGGATCGGCTGAGCCCGGGGTAATCCGCACCACCGGCCCCGACGCCTGGGGGATGCTTGCCTGGCGCTTCCGAACCGGCGGTGCGGTGCGATCCTCACCGGTCGTCGCGGAGGGTGTCGTCTTCGTCGGGAGCAGCGACGGGCATGTCTACGCCGTGGATGCCGTCTCAGGCGCAGAACGCTGGCGGTACGACGCCGGCTCCGCGATTGGCGGGGCGCCGCTCGTGACCGAGGACCTGGTGGTCGTGGTGGACCGTACCAATGGCATCCACGCCGTCGCGCGCGGATCGGGAGACCGGCGGTGGCACGTCCAGGGAGACGCCGACGTTCCGCTCGTCTGGGGCCTCGAGGGCTGGGACTACATCCTCGCTTCACCCGTGGTCACCGACGGCATGGTCCTGACGGGTACGGGCGACGGCCGGCTCTACGCCATCGCTGCAGAGACGGGGGATGTCCGGTGGACGGCGCAGACCGGCGGACGGCTCCGGTCCGCCCCTGCGGTGCACCAGGGTGTGGCGTACGTTGGCGCGGGCGACGGTGTCGTCTACGGCTTCTCGCTCGCCGACGGCTCGGAGGTGTGGCGGTTCGTCACTGCCGGGCACGATCTCGACGGGGCGGAGTACGGATTCGATCGAACGCAGATCTACTCGTCACCCACGATCGCGGGCGGCACGCTGTACGTGGGCTCGCGTGACGCATCACTCTACGCCGTCGACTTGGAGTCCCGCGCGATCCGCTGGACGTTCGAGGACGGAACATCCTGGGTCATGTCGTCTCCCACGGTCTCCGATGGGCTCGTCCTGAGCGCCCGGTCCTCCAGCGGCATGGCACGGGCACTCCGTGTGGAGGATGGAACGGAGGTGTGGTCCTCCGAGACGGGCGGATTTGTCTTTTCGTCTCCGGTTGTCGCAGGTGAGACCGTCTACCTCGGCAGCGGGAGCGGGACGCTCCACGCCTTCGATCGCGTCTCGGGCGCCGAGCGCTGGAGTTACCGGACCGACGGCGGCATCTTCGGCACCCCGGCCATCTGGGACGGCCGGCTGTACATCGGCAGCGATGACGGGCATCTCTATGCCTTCGAGGCCGGCACCGGCCCCATGCCGCACACGGCGGTGTACTGGGACGAGACGCTGAAGAGCCGAGCCGTCTGGGGCCGTGCTGATCCCCACAAACGTGTCCTGGACTACTTCACCGACCGCGGGTATGCCTCGCTCGACTCGAGTGGCAGCGAAGCATTCCTGCGTGCCCGCATCGCGGATGGCGAACCCAGCGTGCTCGTGGTGGCTATGGATGTCCTGCCCACAACGCTGACCGCATCCGACGGCACACCCCTGCTTCGCCGGTACCTCGACCGCGGCGGCAAGGTCGTCTGGATGGGCTTTTCACCGCTTGTCATCGTGCGGGACGATTCGGGCGCATTCATCGAGATGGACCGGGACCGGCCGACTCGTCTGTTGGACGTCGATCACGGCGCGTTCAATGCGGACGAATACGGCACGGAGGTTACTGCGGTGGGCCGGGTGTGGGGGCTCGAGATGTCCGCGATCGGTATGCCGATCGTCGACACTGCCGAGGCGGTGACGGTCCTGGAACGCACGGCGTCGGGAGGGGCGTCGGCTTGGGTGCGAAGTTATGGCGGGGCACCGGGCACGGGGTTCGTGCACGTGCGCATGGGCCTCGAGGAGGCCTATCTCCACGAGGTACGCCGTGTCGTTGAGTATGGGATTCTCCGGAAGCCCATGCCGGGCGGGGCACCCTAACCGTATTCACGGTCTACCGGCACGTCTGGCTTACATGGGGGACCTCCTCATCGTAATGAATGGCCCGACGTGCAGGACAATGGACCCCAATAGCCCCACGACACACACCCAACCCAAGAGGTCTCCGACGCTCGCATAGACCGTGGTGATCCCCTTCATCGGGACATCTGCATACATGATGCCGGTGGTTGTATCGTCGGAATCCATGCCGGTCAGTAGCCGGCCATGGTAGTCGACCGCGTAGGAGTATCCATTGTAGACCGGGCGAACCATCGAAAACCCGTTCTCGATGGTTCGTAACGCGTACACCGGGCCACCGCTCTTCGGCATGTCGTAGGAGGGGTTCAGCATGATGTCGACGTGCTGTTCTCCCGCTTGCCTGGCGTACGCCGCAAAGGACATGTCTCTGCAGATGGAGACGGCGATCCGCCCGTATGGCGTGTCTGCCGATTGAATGACGGCCGGTCCCTTGCGATAGATGATCGACTCGCCGAACAGATCGCCCAGGCCGAGTAGGTAGCGCTTCCGGTACTGCACCTCCAACACGCCGCGGTCACTGATCAGGACAGCCGTGTTCCACCCCTTCCCTTCATCAGGAAGAACACCGTAGCCGATACTGAGGTAGACGCCGTTCTCGGTGGCGATGGTCGACAATCGCTCGATGAGCGTCTCTTCCTCCCTCTCGTGCGCCTTTATCGCCGATTCCTGAAACGCAACGATCTTGGCGCCACCGGCAGCAGCGTCTTTGGTCAGTGCTGCAATCCGGGTAATCGTTTCTTCGAAGGGCGAGAGCCTTCGACTGAGCAGCCCGTCGTGATCGAAGCCTGCCCCCTCCTCAGGCAGCAGGAAGACCGCGGCAACGCGTACGGTGTCCGTCTCAGCGCGCGCCGAAGGTGAGATCTTCAGTGCGCCAAACAAGACAATCGCCGCTGCCGTGAAGGCAAAGGTCAAAGGGGCAGTCTTCATTGCCCTCCATGCGAATCTCCGCTCCCACGCGAAGTTCAGGACGGAAGCGAACCATGAGAAGACGAATACGAACCCCCACAACCCGGCGATCGAGGCGATCTGTTTGAACGCCAACCCGCCCAACCCGTACACGCCGGAGACCGCATCTCCGTCGAAGGGGCCTTCCAGCGAAATCAGAAAGTGTATCGCAGTCGCTGCGACCGGGAAGGACAACGTGGCCAACAGTCCATGGCGTTGGAGCCTTGGGTACACGAACCGGTCGATGACGTACGGCAGCGAGAAGAGCACGCCCTGTACGGAACTGCGCACGACATTGAGAGCGATCGTAGCGACGGGATCGCCCACATCATACAGCCTCCACATGGCAATATTGAGCGACCCAACGAAGCCGAGTACGGTGAGCAGACTGCCTCGTTTGGCGGACAGTGACCGGGCAAAGGCCAGGATGAAGATCGGTGCAACGACGATCCCGAAACCCCAATGCGGGATAAAGTGACTTGCCCTTGTCGACATGAACAGACCGAATCCAAGCACGAACCATATGCCAGGCAGGTATTCTCTCGTCTTCATGTCACCCTCACCCCACACAATTGTCTCGATGCCCTCGGTGACCCTACGATCTACTGCGGCTCAGGTTCCAGAATGTCCGGGCGAGGCCACATGCAGGGCCTTGCCTGAAGGCCGTTCGCCCCGACCTATTGGTCATGTCGTTCTCTCTGCTGGTTCGACCATCACATTCGCACGCGCCAGGGAGAGACGGTGCTCACAGTCAATGACGCGTGATCGGCTCGGAACCGACCCCCCAAGCGCAACAATCGCTTGCGTAATAAGCTGCGATCCCTGCAATTACGATTGCGAGAATGCCGACCGATACGCCGACAGTCATCGGTACGTTCAGTCGCTTGATCTCGAGGCGTTTCACTGCCGTGAGGGACACGGCCCAGAGCGAGTCAGTCGCGCATTCCAACGTGCGCCAGCTCCGATGGTCCATCGAGAGTCGGCACGGTACCCCGACTAGGCTGTCATGTCGCACCCACGCCCGATGTTGCAGGCGCACCGTTTCGGTTCCTGCACTGTCGCTGACCTTGACGACGATGATGTCGTTGCTCACGACAACTGCGCGGGGAGACGCAAGGGACACCTCCTGGTAGGTGTAGCATCCAGCGGAACACCACACGATGAGGTACGGTGCCAGCACGGTACGGAGGAATCGCACGGGTGCCTCCTCGTCCAAGGCACCTCTACGCTACGCGGACGCCGTCAAGCAAACGTCAACAGCAATGCGAACGGGACGGAACGCTGTTGGTCGCTGCGGTTGTGTCAGGCCGCGTGGGTACAGTCTCTGGAGGGAGGAAACACGAGCGCAGTAACGAAGGTGCGCATCTTCGACCCCGTCCTCGGTGCGCAATCGGCCGGGGCGAACCTCGGTGCCCGAGACGCCTTCGTTCTACTGCTCGACGTAGGGATGCGTCGTCAGCCCGATTGACCGTCCGTCACAGGCGTCGGACACATGGGTGAACCGGAGCTCGGGATCGTCGAACGCCCACGTGTAGGTACCGACCGCGTTCTGACAGGATCCCCCGACCTGGTCGACAAACTTCACCTGGTTGTCCGTGACCGAGACGTACCCCTCGATCTCGAAGCGCACGGTGTTCGTCGTGGTGTCGGTAAGGGTGAACTCCCACGAGGCATCGGCGTGGAACGTATACAGTCCCCTCCCCACGAGCGAACTGTAGATGGCCGGCACATCACCGGCCTCAATGATGGACGCGAAGTCACCCGTTGGGAACTCACCGATCTGCGGAGACGGCAGGGATGGCGGAGGTGGGTTCAAGCCGGTGCCGGCGCTGTCAGAGCTGCTGCACCCGACCAGGACGAACACCGCTGCGAGCGAGCCCACGGCGAGCGCGTGCATGATCTTCCGCATCACGATCCTCTCCTTTCGGCTGCCGGCATCTCTCATGACTGCCAACAGACAACGCCGGATCTCGTGTAGGAGCCAAGATATGGAGACGGACCGACGGGAAACAGTAACAAGCGAGTCGGTTATGTACGGGGTACCACGCCGTGTACACGTTCGTCTACGATGCCTGCGGTGAGTACGAGCGTGCCCTTACGGCGCGGCGACGCCCGCACCTCGCAGGGTGGACGGACTACCACAACACGATTCCCGATCATTCCAGGGAAGAAGCCCGATCGGCCCGGCAGGATTACCGTCGCCGGCGCCGACTACCGCAGCGAGACCCGATCCAGAGAGCGGTACTGGATGGCCTCGCGCATGTGATCCGGCTGGATGCGCACACTGGTCGCGAGATCGGCAATCGTACGCGCGATCTTGAGAATGCGGTGATAGGCCCGGGCCGAGAGACGCAGACGCACGATGGCCGTCTTGAGCAGCGTGTCGGCCTGATCGGTGACGCGGCAGTGGCGGCGCAGATCGTCCGGCCGCATGTACGCGTTGGCAAAGAGACCCTCCCGCCCGCGGAAACGGGCGAGCTGCACATCCCGCGCCGCATCGACCCGGGCGCGGACCTCCGCGCTGGAAGCGCCGCTGCGCTCGCACGACAGATCGCCGTGCGGAACGGCCGGCACCTCGATATGGATGTCGATCCGATCCATGAGGGGACCGGAGAGCCGGCTCAGATACCGCTCCACACCCACCGCCCCGCACGCACAGCTGCGCTCCCGGCTGCCGAAGTACCCGCACGGGCACGGGTTCATGGCGGCGGCCAGCATGAAGCGCGCGGGGTACTGCAACGATGTTGCCGCGCGGGAGATCGTGACGCCCCCATCCTCCAGCGGCTGCCGGAGGACTTCCAGCACGTTCTTGCGAAACTCCGGCAGCTCATCCAAGAACAGCACGCCGCCATGCGCCAAGCTCACTTCGCCGGGCCGGGGATACGACCCGCCACCGATGAGCCCGGCATCGCTGATGGTATGGTGCGGTGCGCGGAACGGCCGAGTGCGGATGAGGGAGCCACCGGGCGGCAAGAGGCCCGCGACGCTGTGCACCTTGGTGGTCTCGAGCGCCTCCTCGAGGGTCAGTTCCGGCAGGATGGTCGGCAGCCGTCGTGCCAGCATGGTCTTGCCGGATCCCGGCGGGCCGATCATGAGCAGGTTGTGTGATCCTGCCGCAGCAATTTCCAGCGCCCGCTTCGCCATCTCCTGCCCGCGGACTTCGGCGAGATCCACCGCACCAACCGCGTGGCTCCTACGGCTGCCGTTCGAGGCTCGCGACGGGACACGTAACGCGCGCCCACCTCCGAAGAAGCCGGTGACCTCCCGAAGCGACGCCGCTCCCAGAACGGCAAAGCCCTGCACAACACCGGCCTCGGCGAGGTTCTGTTCCGGTACGATCACACCGGCCAACCCCGCCTGCTTGGCCGCAAGCGCAATGGGCAACGCGCCTCGCACCGGGCGAAGGTCGCCCTCCAAACCCAGCTCCCCGATAATGAGATAGTCGTCGAGTCCGGGTCCCGCGGCCGCCTCACGCACCGAACCCGCGCCGAGGAGCTGGCCCGTCGCCACCAGAATCCCGATTGCGATGGGAAGATCGAATGCCGATCCATCCTTCCGAATATCGGCTGGGGCGAGGTTGACGGTGATCCGCTTGAGCGGGAGCTCGAAGTGGGAGTTGGTCAGCGCTGCCCCCACCCGCTCCCGACCCTCCTTGACGGCACCTTGCGGTAACCCAACGGTAGTGAAGGACGGGAGGCCGTTGGCGATATCCGTTTCGACGTCGACGAGGTACGCGTCGATACCGAGGACCGCAGCCGATCGTATGCGGGCGAGCATGACGGAGGGTAGAACGCCAGACCGGTACGACGGTATACATTCCGTTGCCGTGGCGGCGTTACCATCCCACCCGACCGGTTGCGCCCCTGCTCACCACTGGGCACGTTCACCCGACCGCAGGATTGATATCCCATGTCCCCACAGTGGACGCCACTCGGCGGAGTCGCCCCGACCGACCTGACGACACCCCGACTGCAGCTCCACCGCGCCGTTCAGGTGGTGGGCGCGACAGCCAACAGTCTGTTGCCGGCGGCATCGGATCACAGCCACGCCAGCTTGTCCTGGCTCGCGCCGCAGCACTTGCTCGCCACGCAGGCGCTACCCGGATCGACCGCCACCAGGGTGGCCCTGGCTCCCGCCACCCTCGAGTTGGCGGTGGTGACGGATGGCCGCCCAAGCACCAGTTTCGAGCTCAACGGAGCGTGCATCGACGATGGGTACCGGTGGGTCGAGCGGGAGCTGCACCGCGTCGGCGTGCTCCGGGACGGAACACCGATCACCCCCAGCGGGCTCGATCTCGGCGACGGTCCGGGAAGCGCATCGACCCCGTTTACATCCGCTGACCGGAACGCGTTCGAGGAACTCGCGCGCTGGTTCGGAAACGCCAGTGCGGCACTCGAGGAGTTGCGGCGGCGTCACCCGCGAGCCTCCGCGGTGCGGTGTTGGCCGCACCACTTCGATATCGCGGTCTTGATCCCGCTCGACGAGCACGAGGGCGAGAACGCCCGATCCGTCGGCGTGGGCATGACCCCCGGCGACGACGGCTGCGCCGAGCCCTACTTCTACGTCACGCCGTGGCCCTATCCGCCCGCCACCGTCGAGTTGCCCGCGCTCCCGGCAGGCTCATGGCACACGGAGGGTTGGACGGGAGCAGTGCTCACGGGGACCGAGATCGTCGCCGAACCCACAGACCGACAGGCAACCCTCGTGGCCCGTTATCTCCAAGACGCGGTGGTGCACAGCACGGCACTGCTCGACCGTTAGACGTCGCCGGGGGAATCCGCGAGCGCTACTCGCTCTTGACGGCCCGAATCGTCTCGAGTCCGTGCGCGTGCGGTCCCGTTTCGCGGCGCCGCAGCATGATGGCGAAGATCAACCCGAAGAACCCGAGCGTCGAGAAGATCCACATGCCCGGGGCATACCCCAGCGGGTTCGCCGCACTCGCACCGAACACGTCGTTCGTGCGCCCGATGCCCCAGTTCATGCCGGCAACGCCGATCTGCTGGACCAGCGTCATGACCGCATAGGCGGTTCCCAGCCGGTGCTGCTCCACCAGATACGCGACGGAGGGCCACATCACCGCGGGAATGAGGGAAAACGCGATGCCCATCATGGCCATGGGCACCCCGAGCGGCGTGAGTTTATACGCCATCATGACGTACACGGGCATGATGAGGAACGACCCCACCGCCATGAACAGCGCGCGCTTACCCAGCTTGTCCACCAACAGCCCGAAGAGCGGCGTTGCGATCATAGCCGACAGCGGGAGGATGCTGTTGACGCGGCCCGCCGCCTCGCGTGTCATATCATGGCTCTCGATGAAGAACTTGATGGCGAAGCTGCGGAAGGGGAAAATCGCCGCGTAGAACGTCACGCAAAGGGCGACAACGAGCCAGAACGACCAGTTGAACTTGAAGAGGTCAGCGATCACCAGTCGGTCGGTCTCCCCGGCATCCCCGAGGTGATACCGGCGGTTGGCAATTCGCTCCAGAATCCAGTACATGACGGCGGCGGCGACACAGATCAACCCAAGCATGGCGGCGACCCAAAGGGGACCCTGCCACCCGGTGTACGCGAATCCCGCCCATGTCGGCGAGTTGTCCGCCGCCACCGAGCCCAGCCGCGCAATGGTGAGGTTGATCCCGAATGCAAAGCTGAGCTCCTTGCCCTTGAACCACTTCGCTAAGGCCGTCGTGATGGCGACAATGAGGGGCTCGGATCCGATACCCAACAGCAAACGCGCGAACAGCATCACCGTGAGATCCGGAGAGATCGCGTTGACCACGCCGGCGACGGTGCAGATGCCGCCGAAGAGCACGGTGGCGGCGGCGGTTCCGAACCGGTCGACGATGACACCACCGAACAACAGCACGATCACCGCCGCGATGCTGTACACCGAATACAGCTGCCCGATGTTCTCGTCGGAAAACCCGAGGTCGGACTTGAGGATGTCCGCAATCGGGGCGATCGAGTCGTACACGTAGTAGTTGGCGAACATCGCCAGCGAGATGATCACGAGCACGATCCACCGGTACACCGGCGGCGGTACAGGCTTGGGCGTCTGCGGGTCGTGCGTGCCGGTCATGGGAGTGTCCTGTTGGTTTGGTGGCTGGATTGTTCGGTCGCAGGAACGCGAGGGGCATCCCTGCGGGCTGTCACATGCTCACCGCCCGACGGGGGTGTCGAGCGAGGCCATCAGGGCTTTGGTCCCACCTTTGAACGAATACGCCTCGTACCCATCACGTTGCATCACCTCGGCGAGATATGCCGACTGCACACCGAAGGCGCAATACAACACATAGATTCGCGTCTTGTCGAGTTCCCGGTATCGTCGCGCGAGATCGTCGAGCGGGCGATGGATCGCCTGTGGGTAATGCCACGCGCGGTAGTGGTGCGCCTCACGACAGTCGAGCACGACGGCATCGGACGGCACGGCCGACGTGAAGATGTACGGTTGCACCAGGTCCACGTCCGCGAGCTCGCGCAGATCGAGCAGCTTCCGCGCCTGCACGGCTTGATCGAGGACGGACAGATCGACCTGTGACTCCTCGTCCCGAACCGCCGCCGGTTTGGCATGGGTCACCGGTCGGTCGGGCACGATCGCACAGTATTCGCGGATGTGCTGCGACAGCACGGCCGTGCCGATCTGTTCCGCCCGGCGGATGATCTCCGTCTTGTCGAGCCCGACGAGCGGACGGAACACGGGGAGACCCGCGACCTCATCGATGGCGCGGAGATTGATCAACGTCTGCGAGGAGACCTGCCCAACGGACTCGCCCGTCACGATCGCCTCGGCGTCGATCTCCCGCGCCACGGCCTCGGCAGCTCGGTACATCAGCCGTTTCAGCACCACCTGCCAGTACTTGGGCCGCACGGTCCGCTTGAGCTCCGTGACGACATCGTCGAAATCGACGGCATGCAGGCGTGGCCGGTCACCGAAGCTCCACCCGTCGCCGAGCACCTTGGCAACCGACACCACCGATCGCTCGTAGGCTTCACCGCCCAGGTTGCAGAAGACGTAGTCGAGCGCGATGCCGCGCTTCAACATGAGCCAGGCCGCCACCGCCGAGTCGAAGCCGCCGGAAATCAAACAGACCGCGCGCCCTTCGACCCCGAGGGGCAGCCCGCCGACGCCCCTTGTCTTGCCGCTGAACAGGAACGCGTCCCTGTCGCGGAGCTCGACGCGGACCTCGATGTCCGGATCGTCCAGATCGACCGTGGCCCCAGGATTGAGGGCTGCTCCAAGCTGGACCTTGATATCGCGGGAGGTGAAACCAAAGTGTCCGGTCGTGCGGGCCCGAACGGCGAACTTCCTGCCGCGTACCCGATCGGCAAAGAGATCGGTGCCGATGCGGACGATGGTATCGAGATCGGGGGCGACACGCGCTTGGATTGCCGACACCGAGCTCACCCCGAAGACCCGCGCCAGCGGAGCCGCTGCGGCCGGGTCCGTCGTCTCGACCAGGAGATGACTCCAGCGGACATCCACCTCGCCGTCGTGTCCCGCCGACCGCAGGGCGTCACGGAGGTTCCGGCCGAGCTGCGCCTGAAACCGCCGGCGCGTACCGCGCGCCTTCGTTGCCACCTCGGCGGCAACGCGGACGAGAAAGAGGTGCGATGTGCTGACCATACAGAGAAGCTAACGGTTGGCGGATCCCCGCCAAGCGCCGGCGGCCGACGCTCCCGCCGTCAGAGATTTCGGGGCATACCGCCCGCCTGCGGGCGTTCGAGGACCACCGGCTCCTCCTCCGGCACTTCATCCTCGCCCGGGTTCACGAACCGGTTGTGCTCGAGGGCGTACTGCCGATCGTGGAGCTCGCGGTAACGCCCGCCCTTCGCAAGCAATTGTTCGTGCGTGCCACGCTCGACGATCTCCCCGCCTTCGAGCACCAGGATCTGGTCGGCGCTGCGAATCGTCGAGAGCCGGTGCGCAATGACGAATGTCGTGCGCCCGGTTCGCAACCGGTGGAGGCCGTCCTGAATCTTGGCTTCACTCTCCGAGTCGAGGCTCGATGTCGCCTCGTCGAGGATCAGGATCGTCGGATCAGCGAGGATGGCGCGGGCAATGGCGATGCGCTGCCGCTGCCCCCCCGACAGCTTGACCCCCCGCTCGCCCACGATCGTGTCGTACCCGTCGTCGAACTGCTCGATGAACTCATCGGCGTGCGCGATGCGGGCAACGGCTTGCAGTTCCTCTCGGCTGGCATGCGGCTTGGAGAACGCGATGTTCTCCGCGATGGTGCCGTCGAACAGGAAGTTGTCTTGCAACACGATGCCCAGGGAGCTCCGGAAATCCCGAAGGCGAAGCGAGGCGAGATCCTCACCGTCCACCAGTACCCGGCCACGATTCGGTCGGTTGAACGCCATGACGAGTGAGATCAGGGTGCTCTTTCCGGACCCGCTGGACCCGACCAACGCCGTCGTCGATCCGGGTGCCGCACGGAACGAGACGTCCTTCAAGACCGGCACACCTTCGTCGTACTCGAACCAGACATTCTCGAAGTCAATGGCGCCGCTGATCGAGGAAACCGGCGTTCGATCGTGATCCTCCGCCCACTCCGTCGTCATGCGGCGGATCTCGCGGATACGATCGAGCCCGGCGAAGGCCTCGCTGATCTGCGTGCCGATCTGCGAGATGTCGATCAGCGGCATCGCCACCATCCCGACAAAGAACACGTACATCACGAAGTCGCCGAGCGTCATCGTGCCCGCGATGATCGCTCGTCCCCCGACGAACACCATGGTGACCCCGACCGCCCCGACGATGACCGTCGTGATCGACGTGATCGCCGAGACCCCGGTGACCGCCGCCGCGATGTTCCGGAACAGGCGATGCGCACCCTTGGCAAACGTGTGCACTTCGTTCCGCTCTGCCACATACGCCTTCACGACACGAATCCCGCCCAAGGACTCCGCGAGGCGACCGGTCACCTCGGCGTTGATCTTGGATCGCTGCCGGAACACGGGGCGGAGCCGCTTGAACGCTACGGTCATGGCCCCTGCGAACGAGCCGAGTATCACGAGGATGAAGAGTGTCAGCTTCCAGTTCAGCGCAAAGAGCACGACCAGCGCGATGCTGGCAGTGACGAAGCCGCCCATCAACCGCACAAGCCCCGTGCCGACCAGATTCCTGATCCCCTCCGCGTCCTGCATGATCCGCGAGATGAGCACGCCGGTCTTCGTGGAGTCGAAGTACCGGATCGGCAAGCGGCTGACATGCTCCATCACCGTCTTCCGCATATCGGTAATGGCCCGCTGCGCCATAACACCCAACACTTGGGAGAGCGCGAACGACGAAGCGCCTTGCACCAACGCAGCGACGCCGATGGCCGCGGCGAGCGGCAGCAGCAATTGCGACTGTTCGCGGCCAAGGATGTCGTCGATGAGGTACTTGGAGGAAGCCGGCATCACCATGCCGCTGAGCCGGTTCACGATCATCAGCACACCGCCGACGGCCAGGCGGCCGCGGCGCGCCCAAATAATCTGACGTGCCTCACCCCACACGGCACTGAAATCGGGCTTCTTCTTGTCCTTTGTGGCTTCAGTCACGGGCTGTAACACTCATGCGGGTCGCAGTAGAGTCAAGGTTGGATACCAAAGGACGCATTCAGAACGCTTCGCCCACGTTCAGGTAGAAGCCGGTCACACCCCCATCGAGGCCCCATCCGTAATCCGCCCGGATACTCAGGCCGGTTGCCTCCACGAACCGGAACCGCACGCCCGCCCCGACGGCGGGCTTGAACCGGTCGAAGCCCATCGCACCGAAACTGGGCCCGACCTGCCCGGCCGCCGCGAACCCCACGATGCCGACCCGCCAGATGAACGGGCTCCGGTACTCGACTTGCGCGGCCGCGAGGGTGCGGTCCCGGTACCGGCCCTGATAATACCCGCGCAAGAGCATGTCGCCGCCCAGCTGCGGCAGCAAATCGAACGGCGCCGTTCCCGTCACCGCCTGTGCGAGTACGCGAGCGGCAAACACGTGCGCTCCGCCGACTGAGGTGTATCCCCGTGCATCGGCTACCACGCTGACGAAGTCGAAATCGCTTCCGACGAGGCCGCCGTGCCATTGGGCCCGAAGCTGGAGCCACATGCCGCTTCGTGGATACACCGTGCTGGGTCGCGTATCGCGGCTTGCGAGCACGCCCATTCCGGCGACCCACCCATCCTCCGACCCCGGCACCGTCCCTTGGACGAGCTGCCCGTCCGGATCGAGTTCGGTGAGCGTGCGATACCCGGCCTGCACCGTGCCGCCGAACCGCCAACCCCGTCGTGCCTCCCATAGATACTCGCCGTTGAGCATGACAGTGCGCGGCGTGTAGTCTTCCTCCGCGGACTCCGGCGTGTCGTTCCCGATGCCCCAGAACTTCGTCGGGAACTTGAGGTAATCGAGCACACCCTTCACACGGTGCGTCTCGCCCACCGCGAGGTCGGCCATGGCGTTGACGATGATCTGCTTCTTCGTCGTATACACGCCCAGCAGGGAGAGGGACGATGGCTGAACCTGCCGGTCAGGCTGCGCCAGCGGATCCGGGTACCAGAAATACGCAAGCGCTGCTCCGAAGGCCGTACCCGTTTCCGGAGTGTAGAAGATCGCCGGCAGCGGAAGAAGTGTGCTCGACGTGCCCGGTGTCGAATCGGGTGCTGCGGGCTCGCCGTCCTGGGCGGTGAGCGCACCTGCCGACCCCATGGACAGGAGTGCGGCGATCGGGATGACCGATCTCCACGCCGCACGAGGCCGACCGCCCTCCCGGAAGCTGAGCGACCCAGTCACTCGCACCGGCCGAGTCGCAACCAAGCGTGCGTGCTGATCACCGTGAAGCGGCACGTGTGCGCCGCACGCCGTCCCCTAACGCCGGGCACACCGGACCGATACATTCGCGACATGGCATACGCCCTGATGACCAGTGGTGGCAAGGACGCGGTCCTGGCGTTGGATCGAGCACAGCGCGCGGGTCACGAGGTCACCCTGCTCGTGAGCCTGTACGATGGTACGACATCCCGCATCCGCTTTCACGGGCTGCGGAAGCAACTGCTGAACATGCAGGCCGATGCACTCGGGATCGAATCGCTTGCCGTCCCCGTCCCGCCGGGGGGATACGAACCAGTCTTCAACGACGCGCTGCGGAACCTCAGGGTGCGCGGTCTCACCGGGGTCATCTTCGGCAACATCTCGCTGCCCGACGTCCGTGCTTGGTATGAAGAACGCGTTGTCGCGGCCGGGCTCGAGCACATCGAGCCGCTGTGGGGTGACCCGGCAGTCGAGATCGCGTGGGAAGTGGTCGAACGTGGGTTCCGCGCACTCGTGGTGAGCGTCAACCTCGCCGAACGGGCCACGTCCTTCCTCGGGCGCGAATTCGATGCTGACCTTGTCACCCAGATGAGCGTGATCGATCATCTCGACCCTGCCGGGGAGCGCGGGGAGTATCACACGTTCGTCTTCGACGGCCCGGACTTCGCTCACACGGTCGGTTTTACCCGCGGTCAAGAAATCGAGCACGACGGGCACCGCTACGTGGATCTGCTTCCACCGAACGGAACGCTCGCAACCGACGGACACTGACCCCTTTGGCAGACGGTCCACTACGCCGCTTCGCGACACTCGAGGCCGTCCAGTTCCCGCACGAATGCCTGCCCGAAGTAGAACTCCAGTTCATCCCGCAAACCGCGGTACAGGGTCGGCCCGACACCCGTACAGATGAGCGTGCCGTCGACGGCTTCGTCCGCCGGACAGAGTAGCCCGTCCACGAACGTGATCGGGAACAGGCAGTCCACGACCGACTTGAGGTCGTGGTAATCGACCCCGCGCTCCAGGCAATACGCGTGCACGTAGCACCCCCGCCCGTTGCGCTTCAGGAAGACACAGGAACCGGCCCGGACCCGGGTCCGCGTGGTGGCCCCTCCGGGGACCTCCGCATCGTCCGCCCACGTCGTCACGAACCACCGGGATCTCGGAATGCCGGAGTACGCCTCCAGCGCATCGGCGTGCCGCATGATGGCATCGTAATGCCGTCGGTCGACGTCGACCCCATGCTGGCAGCACTGATCGTGACAAAACCCACACTGGAGGCAGTGGGTGAAATAGGTGAGTTCGAAGATCCGCCGATCGACGCGCTGGATGACCGGCGTGCCATATCGGCTCGGATACGGCCGACTGAGCTCGATGAGCCTCGACTTTTCGTGCATGGCGTCACAATGTAATCGACTGGGGCCCGGCACGAAGGAGAGACCTCGATCCGTCCGGTTCCACACCCCGCATCCGGTGGAGGCAAACATGAGCGGCGACCCCAATCCCACCCTCGGCCGCATCACCTGGGTGGATCTCACCGTGACGCACGCCGAGGCGGTGCGCGACTTCTATGCTGCCGTCGCCGGATGGACCCCGGCCAGCGTCGACATGGGCGAATACGTCGACTTCAACATGCTCGGGACAGACGGGGCGCCGGCAGCAGGCATCTGCCACGCCCGGGGCGACAATGCCAACCTGCCGCCCGCGTGGCTCATCTACATCACGGTCGATGATCTCGACGCTCGCCTCGAGGCCTGTCGGACCCTTGGCGGTGCGGTGCTGGCCGAGCCGCGTGCCCTCGGACCGATGGGTCGGTTCGCCGTGGTCAGGGATCCCGCCGGTGCCGTCGCCGCCCTCTACGAAGCCGCTCCGGCGGAATGACTGTGAGACGTGCTTGCGGAGAATCCGCCAATGACGAGAAGTTCCAGTATGGCGCTTCTCTCATTCAGACCCTCGGAGTCGACGTATGAGTGACGTCGTGATCATGACCGGTCCCCCCGGGGCGGGCACCGATGCTGTGGCAGAGGTCCTGGCACGGCGCATCGCCCGGGCTGCGATCATCGATGCCGACCAGGTCCATGACATGATCGCGGTCGGCCGGAGAGCGATCTGGGAGGGTGATGAGGGCCGCATCCAACGATCGCTGCGCGTGCGGAACGCGTGCAGCTTGGCGTCGAACTTCGTGGCGGCGGGTTACCGGCCCATCATCTTGGATATCGTATCGGATGATACCGCGGTCGAATACCGAGAACTGCTGGAGCCGGCCCGCGCAAAGATCGTGCTCCTGCTGCCGTCCTTCGAGGCCGTCGATCAACGAAACTCGAGTCGCACCCCGCCCTTTGACGGTGCGGTGCTGCGCCAGCTCTATGACTCCCAGCGCCGCTTCTCCGAATTCGACCACCTGCTCGACAATACGAATCTGAACGCCACGGCCGTCGCCGAGCGGCTCTGGGAAGATCTGTTCGGCTCGTGATACTCCCCTGCCCCCGCCGCGAGGACCCGATGCGCATCTGCCTCATGCTCGGTATGCTCACCGCCATCCCCTTCCCGTCACCCGTGGCCGCCCAGGGCGGCTTCGAGGCGCACTTCACCGACAAGACCATGCGCGTCGACTACTTCCACACCGGGGGCATGACGACCGAGATCATCAGCCTCGATCGGGTCGTGTCGGATGGGCCCTGGGCCGGATCCCGTACCCAGCTCATCGACGGCACCAACCTCGGCAAGTACATGTTCGAGGTGTACGACAGCACCTCCGATGCCCTGCTGTATTCGCGGGGCTACGCGTCGATCTACGGGGAATGGGAGACCACGGAGGAGGCAGGTACCACGTACCGCACGTTCCACGAATCGCTGCGGTTTCCCTGGCCGCACGCGCCCGTGACAATCGTGCTGAAGAAGCGCGGCGAGGACAATCGATTCGAAGAGCTCGCGCGGCTCAGCGTCGACCCCGGCGACCGTCAGGTGAATCCGGCGGACCTCGCGCCCATCGGCACACCGTGGGTGCTCATGGAGCACGGCCCGCCGGCGACCAAGGTCGATCTGGTGGTACTCGGAGAAGGATACACCGAAGCGGAACTGCCTCGATTTCGCGATGACGTACGGCGACTCGTCGACCGCCTGTTCGAGTACGAGCCGTTCAGGAGCCGGCGGACGGACTTCAACGTGCGCGCCATCGATCTTCCGGCCGCGGAGAGCGGGGTTTCGCGCCCCCACGGCGGGAAGTACCGACGCAACCCGGTCGCCACGCAGTACAGCATCTTCGACAGCGAGCGGTATGTCCTCACCTTCGACAACCGCGTGTTTCGCGATGTGTTGTCCGCCGTTCCCTATGAGTTTGCCGTGATCCTCGTGAACGAGAAGCAGTACGGCGGCGGCGGCATATACAACCTGCAGGCCACGGCCGCCGTCGGGTCCGAATTTGCGGACTACCTCTTCGTCCATGAGTTCGGCCATCACTTCGCCGCCCTCGCAGACGAGTATTACACTTCACCGGTCGCGTATGAGACGGGCGCGCTCGAGCAGCGTGAGCCGTGGGAGCCCAACGTCACGGCCCTCCACGACCCGGCCGGACTGAAGTGGCGCGATCTCGTCGACCCGGACACGCCCCTTCCAACTCTCTGGGAGAAGGCGCGGTACGAGGCGCATGCCCGCGACATCCAGGCCCGTCGGCGGGTTCTCATCGAAGCGCAGGCGCCGGAGGAGGCGTTCGACGCACTCTTCCGCGAGCAGCGCGCCCTGGAGACCGAGATGTTCGGCGCGATGGCGTACGCCGGTCAGGTCGGCGCCTTCGAGGGAGCGAGCTACGAGGCGCAGGGCCTGTACCGCCCCGAGATCGACTGCATCATGTTCTCGCGCAACATGCTTCACTTCTGCGAAGTGTGCCGACGGGCGCTGGAGCGCATCATCGATCTGTACGCGAGTTGACACGGCACCAGGTGCGTTGGGCAATCGCCTGGATTGCCCTCAGCCTCCCGGTTACGCTGTCCGCGCAGGCTCCGCGGCGCTTCCTCCCACATCCGTCGCTGGTCCCCCGTCCGATCGCCGGGCCACTCGAGCCCCGGACCGCTGCCCGCCTCGTCCTGTCCCTGGAAGCTCCGTCGGCGTTCGGCGAGGTGATCGAGGGCGAGGCAGCGTTTGGGACGACCGTTGGCGTCGTGCGGCTCAGCGGTTCCGGACCCGAGGACCTCGTGATGCTGGGTGTCGGTGGGGGCGTGATTGCCCGGTTCAATATGGAAACGCGCGAGCGCGAACTCATTGCGAGTGACTGGACGTTCACGCTCCCACTGATCATCCGGCGGGACGGACACTGGGTGCGGGTGCAGTACTTTCACACGAGTGCTCACCTCGGCGACGAGTACATCGAGCTGTTCGGCGTGGAGCGTCATGCCCACGCTCGGGATGCGTTGGACGGGTTGGCTTCCTTCGACCTCGGCCGGGGGGTGCGGCTCTACGGAGGCATTCGTTGGGCCATGCACATCGATCCACCGGAGGACGATCGCTTCGCGCTGCGCGGCGGCGTGGAGTTCACCCACCCGAACGACGGCGCCCTGCGGCCCTTTCTCGCAGCCGATGTCACATCCGACGGCAACAACGACTGGGCGCCGCAGCTCGACGTGCGCGCCGGCGTATGGATCAGCCGCACCGCACAGTGGCCGGGGGTACGATTGGAGGCTGGGTTCTACCACGGCCCGTCGTTCCAGGGACAGTTCGCCGACCTCACGCACACCGCGTTGATGATCGGCGTCGCCTTCACCCTGTGATCGGAGCACCTGGGACCCGAGTATCCGCTTCGCTCGCCGACCGCCGCCATCGCTCATCAGAGTCCCGCACAGTAGATTGGACCACATGTCTCCAAACGCATCGTTCGACATCTCGACCGGCGCCGACCTGCAGGAGGTCGACAACGCCGTGAATCAGGCGCTCAAGGAAGTCGCACAACGTTACGACTTTCGCGGGAGCACGTGCACGATCGACTTCGACCGCAAGGCGGCGACGATCCGCCTCGAAGCGGACGACGAATTCCGCATGAAGGCACTCTCAGAGGTCCTGAAGGGCAAGATGGTCCGTCGCCAGGTGCCGGTGAAGAATCTCCACGAGACTGAGAGCGAAGAGGCCTCAGGGGCACGGGTGCGCCGCACGATCACCCTGCAGCAGTCGATTCCCGATGAGATCGCCAAGCGCATCGTGAAGGATGTGAAGGCCCAGAAGTTCAAGAAGGCGCAGATCGCCATCCAGGGTGACGAGTTGCGCGTCACGAGCCCCTCGCGGGACACGTTGCAGGAGGTGATCGCCTTCCTTCGTGAGCAGGATTACGATCTCGAGCTCCGCTTCGGCAACTACCGCTGAGTCCGACGCGCCCCCATCCCTTCTCACCCATCGACACCATGGCTGATCCCAGCACCCTCATCTCCGAATCCGACATCCAGGCCCGCGTGCGCGAGCTCGGTGCCCAGATCTCGCACGATTATGCGGGCCAGTCGATCGTGCTCGTCTGTGTGCTCAAGGGCGCGTTTGTCTTCCTCGCCGATCTCGCTCGGCAGATCACCGCGTCCCCAACCATCGAATTCATGGCGGTGTCGAGCTACGGCGCGAAGACGACGCACAGCGGAGCCGTGCGGGTCCTCATGGACCTTCGTCAGAGCATCGAAGGCAAACACGTGTTGATCGTGGAGGACATCGTCGACACCGGCTTGACGCTGCACTACCTACTCGATCTGCTCGGGACCCGCGAACCGGCATCCATCAAGGCGTGCGCACTCGTTCGGAAGAAGGACCGACACGTAGTCGACGTGACCGTCGACTACGTCGGATTCGATATCCCCGACGTGTGGATTGTGGGGTACGGCTTGGACTACGCTGAGGACTTCCGAGCGTTGCCGTACATCGGCGTGTTGGAACCGCCTCCCAGCGACTGAGGGTGTCCACACACGAGGGGCCGGCAACCGCCGGCCCCTCGCTCGTTACATGATCGCGGCGCGCCTACCGCCCCGCCATCATCGAGTCGCGACGCGCACGGAACTCGCTCGTCGGGCTCCAGTTCGGCCATGACTCCTCGGTCGCCAATCGGTATCCGATACGGAAGAGGAGATGGAGATCCTCGACGGTCCCGCGGAGATCCCACGCATCGTCCACTTCGTCGCTCGGCTTGTGGTAGCGTTCCGCCTCGAATCGGTCGCGCTGCTCTCGTGCCCAGGCTTCCCCGCGCTCGGCGTGATCGATGCCGCCGTCGGCGTTCAGCGCCGGAACGCCAACCTTGGCAAAGCTGAAGTGGTCCGAGCGATAGTAGCTACCGGCGGCCGGATCAGGGTCGGGCCGCACGGCTCGACCCTGAAGCGCCGCCGCATCGCTCACGTAGTCGTCCAGGTCCGACTGCCCGAGACCGACCACTGTGATGTCCCGCATCGGCCCCAGCACGTTCAAGGCGTCCATGTTGATCGCGGCCACGGTATGATCGAGCGGGAAGACGGGGTCGGCCGCGTAATAGGCGGACCCGAGCAGTCCCTGCTCCTCGGCCGTCACGGCGAGGAAGACGACGGAGCGCTTGGGAGCAGGGTCAGCCGCAGCAAACGCCTCTGCGAGCAACAGCAACCCCGCCGTGCCGGTCGCGTTGTCGAGCGCACCGTTGTAGATCTGATCGCCCTCGAGGGTTGTGTCGATACCCAGGTGGTCCCAATGCGCCAAGTACAGAACGTATTCGTCCGCACGTTCGGTCCCCGGGAAGACGGCGATGACGTTGTTCGACGTCGATCGGCGCAGCGTGTTGCGGAGTGCAAAGGACGCCGATAGACGGAGCGGTCGTGCGCGGAACTCGCCTGTCGTCGCCTCCTCTTTCATCGTCTCGTAGTCAAGCCCGGCCCGGCCGAACAGCATCGCGGCTGTCTCCGAGGTGATCCAGCCCTCCACCGGCACACGCGACATGTTGTCGTCGGAGTGCACGAGATCAAACTGCTCCCCCGCCCAGCTCCCACGCACAACTGCCCATGGGTAGGACGCCGCGTCCGTTTCGTGTACGATCAGTGCGGCAGCCGCACCTTGGCGTGCCGCCTCCTCGAACTTGTATGTCCACCGACCGTAATAGGTCATGGCATCGCCGGTGAACATGGTGCTGTCCTGCGTCGCGAACCCAGGGTCGTTCACGAGCATGACGACGGTCTTCCCGCGGGCATCCACCCCTTCGTAGTCGTTCCACCCGTACTCGGGCGCCACGATCCCGTAACCGACGAACACCATCTCCGCCCGATCGACCGTCACCGATTCGACGACGCGCTTCGTCCAGGTCATGTAGTCCGCGCCGTAGACCAGCCGGGAGGTGCCGCCGTCACCGTGCACCAACAACTGCGCCCGGCCCGGATCAGCGGTGATCGACACGAGCGGCACTTCTTGCCGGAACGACTCACCGTTCCCGGGCTGCAGTCCTGCAGCGGCGAACCCGCGTTCGAGGTAGGCCACGGTCCGCTCCCCGCCGGGCGAGGACGGGCTGCGGCCCTCCATCGAATCGGCGGCCAGGTCCGCTATGTGTGTCTGTAGTGCCTCGGTCGTGAGTTGCTGGGGAACCCCCGGCTGCTCCTGCCCACAGGCCAGGAGGACCATCGCAAGTAGCAGCGTACGCGTGACGGTCATGTACCTCGATACCCTTCGTTGAGATTGTGAGTGGGCCGGTTGCGGCTCACCGAATCCTAATAGGTTCGTGCGCCTGCGGTGTGCGCCTGTCCGGCTCACCGTCACGAGTTCCGGGCCACTGATCGCGGACGGCGGAGAATCAGGCGGGCAGCCAACAGCCCTGCCAACACCACACCAAAGACGAGCGGCCGGAGCACATCCGCTTTCACGAGCCAGAGGAAGTGGAGCACGCCGACACCGGCCGCCACGTAGACCAATCGGTGCAGCCGGCGCCAGCGCGCTGCCCCCATCCGCTTGATCCACCCCTTCGTGGATGTGAGCGCCAGCGGTACCAGAAGCACGAACGCCGTGAACCCGGCGGTGATGTAGGGGCGCTCCCGGATGTCTTCGATGATCGCGGCGGGTGACAGTCCCAAGCCCGACAGGTACGTCTGGTCGACTGCGTAGGTCAGGAAATGCAGTGTCGCATAGAAGAACGCAAACAAGCCCAGTGGGCGACGTAACGAAATCAGCGCACCGGTGCGCAGGATTCGCTGCGCAGGCGTGATGGCGAGCGTGCACAGCAGCATGGTCAGAGCGGTGAATCCGGTGCGGTGCGTCACCGTCTCCACGGGATTCGCGCCGAGGTCACCGCGAAACCCATCGATGAGAAGCAGTGCGAACGGGA
>JBDHJO010000191.1:0-5335 GCA_039586875.1 Gemmatimonadota bacterium
GCCGGATCGGGCCGCAGGGGTTGCACACCTGCGGCCCTTCTCACGGTCGCGCATCAGGATCGGTTGCGCTGGGGCCCGCGACGGTCGGCATCTGCCCGCCCGAAGGCGTCGGACCCACCATATCGACGGCCGCATGATCCGCAGCCATATTCCCCGGATCGAGAGTGTGGCATCGGTAATCGGCAGCTATCTGCTCGGAAAGGTGGGCTGGTACGATGGGACGAGATAAACCGTCGCGGCGAACGTTCATCAAGGAACTCGCGCAGGGTTCGCTGGTCGCGGGCGCAGTTCCGATGGTCCTCACTCGACGCCCGGGCCGGGCCGAGGTGATGCTGGCACGGGACGGCGATGCGGACCGAGGTAGGTCTGTTTCTCCCAACGACGTGGTTCGCTTGGGGGTGATCGGCACGGGGATCATCGCGCACTACAACATCCAATCGGCGCTCAAGGTACCCGGTGTGGAGTTGGCGGCGGCGTGCGACCTGTACGACGGCCGCCTCACACGCGCGCGGGAGGTGTTCGGCCAGGGCGTCTTCACCACCCGGGACTACCGGGAGGTCCTGAGTCGCGATGACATCGACGTGGTGCTCATTGCCACGCCGGACCACTGGCACGACGTCATCAGCATCGACGCGATGCGAGCGGGCAAGGCGGTCTACTGCGAGAAGCCCATGGTGCAGGAGGTTGCCGAAGGCCATCGGGTGATCGAGGCGGAGCGGCAATACGGAGCCAAGTTTCAGGTGGGCAGTCAGGGCGTGAGCTCGATCGTGATGCAGAAGGCGCGCGATCTCTATCTCGCCGGCGAGATCGGCGAGTTGATCCTCGTGGAGGCCACCAACGATCGGCATTCGTCGTTGGGCGCGTGGCAGTATTCCATTCCACCGGATGCCTCACCGCAGACGATCGACTTTGACACGTTCCTCGGCGACACGGCAAAGGTGCCGTTCGACCCGGTGCGTTTCTTCCGATGGCGCAACTATCAGGCGTACGGCACCGGGATCGCCGGTGACCTGTTCGTGCACCTGTTCTCGTGGCTGCATTGGGTGACAGGTTCCATGGGGCCGAACCGGATCTACGGGTCGGGTGGTATTCGGTATTGGAGGGACGGACGCGACGTACCGGACGTCCTGACGTGCGTCATGGACTATCCGGAGGCGGAGACACACCCGGCGTTCAACATGCAGATCCGCGTCAACTTCGTGGCTGGCGGCGGTGGCGGGAGCTCACTCAAGTTGGTCGGCTCCGAGGGTGTGATGTCGTTCGCTGGGGATTCGCTGACCGTGCATCGCACGCCGTTTCCTGCCAAGCCCGGATACGGCGGGTACGACTCACTGATGACGTTCCCTCGGAGTGTGCAGGAGGAGTTCCGCCGGCAGTACGATCTGCAGTACTACAACGTGCCTGCCAGCGTCAGCGAGCCCAGCGAGATCGTGTACAGTGCGCCCGACGGGTATGACGATCGCGATGATCATTGGGCGAAACTCATCGCGGCGGTCAGGGATGGTGGCCCGATCGTGGAGGATGCCACGTACGGCTTGCGCGCGGCGGGCCCGTCGCTGGCGGCGAACGAGAGCTACTTCAACGAGCGGGTCGTCAACTGGGATCCGCAGGCCATGACCTACGTCTGACGGCGGTGCGCGCGTCGATTCAGAGAGAGCGGCCCCGTGGTGGGGCCGCTCTCGCGTTATCAGACCTTCGTCTTCAGGTGATCCGAGAGCCTGAGCGACAGGGCAATCAGGGTGAGGGTCGGGTTGGCAGTGCCGGACGTCGTGAACGCGGCCGAGCCGGCTACATGGAGGTTGGCGAGCCCGTGCACCGTGCAGTTGGCATCCACGACGCCCTGCTTCGGGTCGTCGTGCATGCGCGCGGTGCCCATATGGTGCCACCCACCGGCGGCCAGCGAGTTCGGGCTCCCGAAGGGATCGTCCTCGAGCAGCCAGTCGCGGATCTGAATCCGTCCGCGGTCGGTGCGCCCGATCTCCTGGCCGAGGACCTCGAACGTCTTCCGGAGGGTGCGTTTGTCGAGGTCCGTGAGCCGCCAATCAAGCTTCACGCGGGGCACACCCAGGGCATCGCGCTCCTCGCTGAGCATCACGCGGGAATCGGGGTTCGGCGACGTCTCGCTCCGGCACTGCATGCTGAACGCCTCGATCGTCGCGAGATCCGGTTGCGGGAACTCGCCGGCGCGCATCCGTGCGAACATCCCATTGACGAAGGCGATGACGCTGTCGGCGGCATCGGGATATCGCTCGATGCGGTTGGTTTCTTCGTTGGCGACGACCTCTCCCTGCGGTGAGAGGTCAGCGCTGCAGTTGAGGATCTGATGTTCCCGCTGCGCCTCATGGGTCAGGACCAGTTCGCCGCGCGCGCGGCGGTTGATCATGGCCTCCTGGCCGCCGATGTAGAGGGCCAGTGGTCCGGGGGCGGCCAGGACCATCGTCGCACACGGCGCCTCGAGATGTTCCATGAAGTAGCGCCCCACAAGATCGCGATCGTTGCCAAGACCGTTCCGCGCCTGGGTGTTCGAGGCCAACAGCATGCGGGCGTTCTGGATCGCTCCGCAGGCGAGCACGATGTGCTTCGCTCGCACCCGATGTCGTTTCCCGTTCAGGCAGCGGACCTCGAGTTCCTCCACTGCCGAGACGGACTCGTTTGCGCGGATGTCGCACACGTTGGCATGCGTGAACAGATGAATGTTCCGCGAGTCGACGATGTCGTTCCGGTAGTGTCGACCGAATCGTGTCGGGGTGCTGAACTGCCACATCTTGGTCCAGACCTTCGACGGATCGACTGCCAGTGGTGCCAAGTCGGGGTCCTGGCGCCGCCAGTACTCGGCCTCCCATCGTTGGGCCCCGGAAGGGAGCTCAACCACCGCCCCCGCACGCTCGTAGAACGGATCCAGTTCGGTCCGGCTGATCGGCCAGCCGCTGTGGGGCACCCAGTCGCGCTTCTCGAAGTCCCATGGATCGAATGGCGCGCAGAACCCGGCCCAGTGGCCGGTCGTTCCGCCAAAGAAGTGCAGGCGGGAGGACTGGAGCGGGAAGTACCGCTGGCCGACGCTCTCGCCCCGGTAGAGATCCTGTATCTCGGACTCGACATCGAACCCGCCGCCCTCCAGCAGGATCACCTTGTGCGACGTGTTGGCCCATTCGAGCGCGATGCTGATCCCGGCCGCACCGGCGCCGACGATGCAAAGGTCGCCTTCGATCAGAGTGTCGTTGTCGAGCGTGTTGGCGTCGGTATGCATGGTGTGCTCGGGTGCGGGGATCAGGCGTGCAGCAGGGAGTGCAGGGCGCACTGGCGGGCTTCGGTCACAGAGAGCACCCAGCCCCGGATCACGACCGTACGGCCGTGGTCGAAATCGGCACACACTCGTGCGTCGAGGTCCGCCCCCGATCGGGCATCGAGCGCGGCCACGAGGGCGTCCACAGTGGCCTCGGCCGGAAACGCCTGCCGGTATGCCGCACCGATCTCGCGCAGGTGCCGATCGTCGCCGAGGAGAGACAGGATCGTTGGACGCGCGTAGGCTCGCCGCAGTCCGGCCCGGTCCGCGAGCATCCGTACGGCGGGCAGAGTCACCCCCGCAGCCCCGACCGCGATCATTGTTAGGAATCGGCGTCGAATCATCATCCCGACCGTCGTGATAGTTGTTCGGCGAGAATACGCGCCAACCGGCGGTGACGCAACTCCCGCCGCACTCGGATCGCCGCAGGGAATGCGAGCGGCGGTCGATGGTCCGAGAATGTCCCGGCTCCCCTCGCCCGCATTCCCTCGATCGTCTATCTTCCGTCCAATGTCCGAGATTGCCTCCCGACTCTCGGCTGCCCTCGCCGACCGCTACACCATCCAGGGTGAACTCGGCGCCGGCGGCATGGCGACCGTCTACCTCGCCCACGACCTGAAGCACGATCGTACGGTCGCGATCAAGGTCTTCAGTCCGGAGCTCGCGGCGATCGTCGGCGGCGAGCGGTTTCTGAACGAGATCAAGGTCACCGCGAATCTCAATCACCCGTACATTCTGCCGCTCCACGACTCGGGGGAGGCCGACGGTCTCCTCTACTACGTCATGCCGCACATCAAGGGCGAGTCGCTTCGGGATCGAATGCATCGGGAGGGTGCGCTGCCTGTGGACACGGCGCTGGGCATTGTGCGTAAAGTGGCGCTCGCCCTCGATGCCGCGCACCAGGAAGGGATCGTCCACCGGGACATCAAGCCGGAGAACATCCTGCTCAACGGCGACGAGCCGATCGTGGCCGACTTCGGGATCGCGCGCGCCCTGTCGGTGTCGGGTGGTGCGCAGATGACGAAGCCCGGCATGGCCGTGGGAACGCCCGCGTACATGAGCCCCGAGCAGGCGGCGGCCGAAGACATCGACGCCCGGGCGGACATCTACGCGCTGGCGACGGTGCTGTACGAGATGCTCGCCGGCGATATCCCGTACCCGGGCGAGTCCGTGCAGGCCATCATGTCCAAGCGGATGTTCGATCCCGTTCCGTCGGTGCGACGCGCCCGGCCCGGCGTGCCCGTCGAGGTGGACCGTGCGATCACGAGGGCGCTCGCGAAGGAACCCGTGGACCGGTTTGCCACGGCGGCCGAGTTCGCGAATGCGCTGGATGCGGTGTCCGGTGCCCGGGCGGTGGCGCACGCCCCTCGGGCCTGGTCGTCGCTGCGCGTGCCGATCGCTGCGGTCGTGGTGATCGCCCTCGCCGTGTTCGCGTGGAACGTGTTCGGCAAGGGTGATGTTGAACGTCCTGCCGGTCCGACGCGCGTGGCCGTGCTCCCGTTCACCGTTCGGGGCAGCGACGGCGTCGCGTACCTCAGCGAGGGAATGGTCAGCCTCCTGAGCACGAAACTCGATGGTGCCGGCACGTGGCGCGCCGTCGATCCCCGGGCCGTTGCGTCGGTCGTTGAGCGGGAGGCGGGCTCCGTTGCCGGGTTGGAAGAGGCGCGGGCGCACGCCGATGCGCTCGGCGCGAAGCTCTTCGTGCTCGGCGATATCGTGGAGGCGGGAGATCGGGTGCGGTTGGACGCGGCGCTCTACGATGCCGACAGCGGACTTGCCCCAGTTGCCAACGCGTCTGCGGAGGGGGCGGCGACAGACGTGTTGACGTTGGTCGACCAGCTTGCAGCGCAGTTGCTCGTGGGTAGTCCGGGCGCAACCGGTGAACGCCTGAGTCAGATTGCTGCCCTCACCACGACGTCGCTGCCGGCGCTCAAAGCGTACCTGCGTGGCACGCGGTTGCTGTGGAACGCCGAATTCGCCGAGGCCGGGGACGCCCTGCGGGAGGCCGTTCGGGAAGATTCGACGTTTGCGCTCGCGTGGTATCAGCTGAGC
>JBDHJO010000031.1:0-32056 GCA_039586875.1 Gemmatimonadota bacterium
ATATGAGAGTGGGTGGACAGGCACCGCAGACTAACCAGGCCTACCGGAATGCGGCAAGTCGGCGGGGTGGAGAACCCGACCGACCGCAAAGCTACATGAACACCGTGAGTGACAGGTAGAGAAAGGCCGGCACGAGGCCGTATTCGGAAGGGATGGGCGATTCCTGGCTCGGCGTGTCCGCCCCGAAACCCAAAAAGAGTCCTCCGCTGGCCGACACCTCGTTGCTGATGGAGTACGACAGGCCAGGGGATATGAGCGCACTGGGGTCGTTGAGATTGGTGATCACCAGGAACGCCACATCCCACAAGGGGTGGGGTTGGTATGCTGCCTGGAGGACGATTTCGTCCCGCCCGAGTACCTGGTGTTGGCCCCGCGCGAAGGAACCGCTCTGAATGACCTCTGCGAGTTCCGCTGAGCTGCCGGCGCCGAAGCCGTCATGCTGATACTCCAGCACGTAGTAGAGATCGCGGTTCGCTAAACTGAACCGTCCGTCGATGCCGATGGTGCCGCGCAGTGCGGTCCCGCTGTCACCGCGCTGCAGGGTCACCTCTCCACGGACGGCGACGGCGCCGACGCCTCCGGCAGCGCCGATCGCCCCTGCCGGCTCGTCGTGCAGCATGCCCAGCCATCCGGAGAGCTCCCAACTGTGCCACACGGTGCGTCCGCGCCCAAGGATGGACATGGTCGTGCCGGTAGCGAAGTCGGCCGGGCGTACGATGAGGTCGACATCACTGAGGGGGCCCGGGAAGTACTGGAGCCGGACCGCGTCGACGCCGGCACGGTATTCGCGAAACGGATCGGAGGGGTCGAACGGCAGGAACGGATCGGCGGGGGTGAGGAACAGCGTCGTTGCCCACGATGCCGTCAACCGACCCATGGCCATCTCCAGGGCTTGCGTCGGCGCCCAACGGACGTTGGCGCGATCGAAGCGGTGGACCCACGACAGGTGGTCCGTGTCCTGGATCGTCCATTGCAGCGGCATCCACTCACCACTGCTGGGCCCGAGGCCGACAAAGATCCCGGATGCATTCGCACCGACGCGCTGCGACAGACGCAACACGTGTTCGTAGGCAACCTCCATGCGGACGGCGCCGACGGCAGGTGCGGTCATGATTCGCGCGCGGTTGATGTCGCTGAAGCCGCCGACGGCTACCACATTGGAGTCACTCCACGTCGGTACGTTGAGATAGTACACCGTGACGTCCGGGAACTGCCCGCGCACGCCGACGCTGCCGCACAGGAGCATCACACAGGTCAAGACGGCGCGCTGCAGCACCGGTGGTCCTCCGTCAGCGGCGCTCGTCGGAGGCGATCGCCCCATCGACGAGCCGCACCAATCGTCGTGCTCGTTCCATCACCCGCGGGTCGTGCGTGGCGAAAACGAATGTCGTACCGAAATCGCGGTTCAGTTCCTCCATCATCGCCAGCAGTTGGTCGCTCGCCGCCGAGTCGAGGTTGGCCGTGGGTTCGTCGGCGAGCACGAGAGCGGGTTCGCCAACGACCGCCCGGATGACGGCGACCCGTTGCTGCTGGCCGCCGGAGAGTTTTCCGGGGCGGCGGTCCTCGAGCCCAGCCAAGCCGGTGCGTTCAAACAGCTCGCGCACGCGGGCCCGCCGGTCGCCGCCATTGTGCCCCTGCAACAGGAGTGGAAACTCCGCATTCTCTGCTGCCGTGAGCACCGGCAGCAGGTTGTACGCCTGGAAGACGAAGCCGATCTGCTCGAGCCGCAAGCGAGCCAACGCCCGGTTCGACATGGTCGTCAGGTCGCGACCGGCCACCCAGACGTGCCCGCGCGTCGCGCGCGTGAGACCGCCGATCAGGTTGAGCAGGGTGGTCTTGCCGGATCCTGACGGCCCGGCCATGGCGGTGAACTCCCCCGGCTGGATCTCCAGCTGCACGCCGCGCACCGCGTGCACCTCTTCCGCCTCCTGCGCGAAGATCTTCCACACATCCTGCGTGCGCACCGCCGCGGTCTGGTCGTTGGTCGTCGTCATGGGGTTCATCGCTCGAACTTCATGGCTTCGGCGACATCGATACGCATCGCACGCCACGCCGGATAGAGTGAGGCAAGAGTCCCGATCATCAAGATGAAGGCGAGCGACTGCACCACCCGTCGCACGCTGAACAGGGGGATGATGACCGGATCGACCACGACGCCGGAGAACGTGAAGTTGTCGTCCCAGGTGAACGAGAAGTCGAGGCCGTTGCGGAAGAAGAGCCACGTCAGGAAGAGGCCGACGGCGACGCCCACGAAGCCGCTGATGGCGGTGAGGGCCAGTCCCTCGGTGATGACCAACCCACCCGTCTGTCGTGGCGTGAAGCCGAGGGCCTGCAGCAGGCCGAATTCCCGACGTCGATACATCACTGACATGAGCACTGTGTTCACGATGCCGAGTGCAATGATGCCGAACATGATGGCCTGCCAGACGTAGTTGCCCATATCGTCGATGCGCACGGCGGCGTTCAGCTCCGGTGATGACTCCTGCCAGGTCAGCACCGTCAACGCACCTACCGTGATTTCGGCGGCGAGCGCGCGCTCCAACGCCCGCTTTACCCCCGGTACGGCTCGGCTGCGATCGAGCAGAACCGCGATGGTCGTCACGTCGCCGCCCGACCGCAGCCAACTGCCGGCTGTGGACAACGGGACGTGCACCAGGGTGTGGTCGATCTCGGGGACCCCGGACTTGAAGACGCCGACAACGCGGACCAGCTGTCCGGAGATTTCCCCTTCGGCGTCCTGCGCCGTGAGCACCAGTCGTGAACCGAGCCGGAGATCGAGCGCTTCCATCATGCCCGTGCCGATGTACGCCGCCAGGCGATCGTCGGCTTCGAGGTAGCGTCCCTCGACCAGCTTGTCGTCGAGCATGGAAAACGTCGCTTCGGCCGTGGGATCGACGCCCACGATCTGCGCCGGGCGGGCACCGGTGGGGGAGCTGGCCAACCCGCCGATGGCCAGTTGCGGCACCATCACCACGACGTGCTCGGCGATCGACGGGAGCCCGAGCGTGCGCTCGGCTGCCGTCCGCGCCTCGGCACTCAGGCGGTCCTCGATCTTGCGGCTCGCCTGGAATCCCGGTGCATGGATGGACAGGTGTCCGCTACCCATCCGCGCACCGGATGCAATCCAGTCTTCGTGCCCGCCATCACCGAGCGAGAGGGAAAAGATCATCAATGCCCCGCCGACAGTCATTGCGGAGGCCGTCAGCGCGGTGCGGCGGAGGTACCGCCGGAGGTTGCGCGAGGCGAGTCGGAGCAGGGTCGTGTTCCGTGCCATGGGCTACAGTCCCGACAGGGTGTCGGCCGGTGGAATCCGGGCTGCCCGGGCGGCGGGATACAGCGCCGCCACCACCGCGGTCACCAGCAGCGCGGTACCGCTCCACACCCATACCGCCGGATTCCACTCGACTCGCAGTACGGGCTTGATCAGCGCGCCGAGCATCGTGAAGTCGCCGTAGAGCCAACTCAGGTCGAGCGGGGCATGGTAGAGCCACAAGAAGAGCGGAAGCGTGAGGACGACCCCGACCCCGATGCTGATCGCACCGAGGCAGACCGCCTCCGCGAGCACGGATCGCACGACCGCGAACGGCGTGGTACCGAGGGCCAACATGACGGCGATTTCCCGCCGGCGCTCATATGTCGCCATGAGCATCGTGTTCGCGACGCCGAAGATGGCAATCGCGAAGACGATGAAGATGATCACGCCATTCCACGCCTGGGCGAGTTTTGCGTAGTCGAGCATCTCGGGCCGCAGTCGCGTCCAGGGCTCGACCTCGATGTGGAGTTCGTCGACGGCCAGCTGTGCCGCGAGGCGATCCGCTGCGTCGGGCGCGAGCCACGGATCATCGATGGCGGCAGCGATCTCATGGACCCGGCCGGGGTCGAGGGCCATGAGGAATTGCAGCGACGGCAGCGACATGATCGCGTAGCTGGCATCGAGCTCGGCGAGCCCGCTGTGGAAGATGCCGGAGACCATGTAGAGGTCATTGCCCGTCGAGCCGTCCGCCGCCGGAACGACGAGGATGAGTTCGTCCCCGATGCCCACGGCGAGCTGGCGGGCCATCTCGATACCGATCACGATATCGTGCGAACCGCCCCGCGGTGGACGACCGTCGACCACCGCATTGAGGATATTGCTCACCTGTGCTTCCGATCGGGGATCGATGCCCATCAGGATGCCGGCCGTCGTCGAGGCCCCGGAACTCACGAGGCCGCCGGCGTACACACGCGGGGTTGCTGCGGTGACGACGGGATCGGCGGCGACGGCTCGCACCAGGGCCTCCACGTCCGTACCGTCCCGCTCGCCGATCGTGTCGTAGATCTTCCGCTCCGGTCGGTAGTCGAGGTCGTGGATCTGCAGTTGGCCGGAGAGTGTCCGCGTTGAGCTCTCGATCATTTCGGCCGTGAGACCCTCCATCCAGGCGACCAGGAGGACGACCGCCAGATACCCGAACGCCAGTCCGCCCATCGTGATCAGCGTCCGTCGACGGTTTCGGCCGAGGTTCCGCCAACCGATTCGCCACCACGGACCGACGCGCATCGGCCTATCTCCCCGCGCTGCGCAGCGCTCGGAGCGAGAAGAACCGCTCGTCGATGTCGATATCGAAGTCGAGCGCCTCGTACCGCACCGTGGTCCGTTCGCCCGGTTTGTCTTCCGGTCGCACGTCCATCACCGCGGGTACCAATCGCCCACCGAGCATCCGGAAGTCGCTGAAGGCCATCGTGCGCACCAGGTTGCCGTCCTCGTCGTAGTACCGAGCCCAGGTGGGCATCCAGTCGTCCTTGCGGACCTGGTATTCGATGTGACCCCAGACGACGGCGGCTTCGGGTTTCGGGAGGAGCGTCAACTCCCACACGGCAACGCCGTCGCGATTCCCGTCGTGGCTGATCGTGATGTCATAGTCTTCGATCAGTCGGCTTTCCTTCACGAGATCGTCGTTCGTGAAGTGCGAGCCCATCCATGCGCCCATCATCATCGAGGCGGGGATCTTGATGGTGCGATCAACACGGGGCAGGTAGTTCCAGATCTCGTCATCGGCCTTGAGCGTCGCCATCCCCTCTTCCTTCTTGGGGGCTGTGATGCGAATCAAGGAGTAGTCCGTGCCCAGTGACCACACCTCCATCGACATGTCCCGCTCCCAGTTCTCGGTCACCACCTCCATCGTGGCCGTGCCGTAACTGGATTCACCGCGCATGATGCGGTCGACGTGATCGATGATCTCCTGGGCGGATTCCTGGGCGTGCGCGCCATGTGCAACGGCAATGAGCGCCACCGCGAGTATCGTCGGGATACGCATGATCACTTCCCGGTATCCGGTGGCCTGGGCGCATCGCGGATCGCACCCAACCCCCGGACAATGAAGAGTTTGGTTTCTCGTGCGAGGACCGGGTCGTCTAGGGGCCCCGGGGCATTCATGACACGCGGCATGAGCAGGTACATGGTATCCAGCACGCCGAACATGACCCACATCGCTGCGCGGGGATCGAGCGGACGAAACTGTCCCGCCGCGACGCCGTCGCGGAGAATGCGGTCCAACGGTCCGCCCATGCGGACCATGCGCAACTCGTCGATGCGCTCGCCGAAGAGGCGCATGACGTCGAAGTCCTCGAACATCGCCTGCATGGCGGGGTGCGCGCGCGCCATCTCGGCATACAGATCGAGAAACGAGTGCAACCGGGCCAAGGGATCCGTAGCGGGAGACAGACTCGCCTCCCACGCGTCCGTCATGCCGTTGACGGTCGCGGCGATCCATTGGAGAAGGAGGTCCTGCTTGTCGGTGAAGAGCTCGTAGAAGGTGCGCTTGCTCATCCCGGCGCTTCGGCAGACCGCTTCTACGGTGGTCTTCCGATACCCGAACCGCTCGAGCAGCGGTTCCGCCGCTTCGAAGAAGCGCCGGGTCTTCTCGTCGATTTGCATGGCACTGGCCATCGTCTTGCCCCATCCCTGAGTTGCCCACCATGCCAGCTCGCCTAAGAATAAACGAATAAACGGAACTCGGCAAGCCGTTTCCGACCCCTCAGGTTTCCAGTTCTTTCGACTACATCGGAGCCCATCGCGCTGGCGTCTCCGTTGCCCCTGCAGTACTGTCGGAACGCTGGTCGCAATTGAGTCGATGACGGCGGCACACCGGCGCGGGGGGAGCGTGAGCATTCGAGCAGCCTTGGTCGGGATGCGCGGTCGTGGGGTCACGGTAGCTGCCGTGCTCGCGCTCGGATTCACGCTCGGGTGCGGGACGTCTGAGGGACGCCGTCCCGTCCTGCTCATCGGCATCGATGCATTTACCTGGGACCTCCTGAACAGGGCCGAAACGCCGAACCTGGACGCTATCGTCTCCCGCGGTGTCCGAGCGGAGTGGCTGGTCCCGGTTTTCCCCACCAAGACCTTCCCAAACCACTACAGCATCGCGACGGGCCTGTACCCGGAGCAGCACGGCATCGTGGCGAACAACATGCTCGATCCCGATATCGACGAGCGCTTCAGCCTCGGGAACCGCGCAGCCGTCGAGGACGGGCGGTGGTGGGAGGGCGAGCCCGTGTGGGTGACTGCCGAAAAGGCCGGCGTGCGCGCGGCGGCGTTCTTCTGGCCCGGGACGGAAACCGCGATCCAGGGCATCCGTCCGACGTTTTGGCGTCCGTACGAGCATGCGACACCGAACGACGAGCGAGTGGACCAGGTGCTCGCCTGGATGGACCTTCCGTCGGCGGAGCGTCCGTGGCTCGTCACCACTTACTTCGCCGACGTGGATGACGCCACACATCGGTTCGGCATGTCGGCTCCGGAAACGGAAGCCGCGATCCGGGAAGTCGACCGTGCGATCGGGCGGTTGGTGAGAGGGCTCGAGGCGCGCGGCCTACTCGATGACGTCAATCTGGTCGTCGTCTCGGATCATGGGATGACGCCCACGTCGCGCGAGCGGGTCATCTTCCTCGACGACTACATCGACGTGGCGAACGTGGACGTGATCGACTGGACGCCTGTCGCCGCTATCCGGCCGGACTCCGGACGAGAGGACGAGGTGTTCGGTCGGCTGACCGATGCGCACCCGCACCTCTCGGTGTTTCGGAAGGCCGAGCTCCCGGAGCGTTGGCGTTACCGCAACCACCGGCGCATTCAGCCGATCATCGCCGTAGCGGACGAGGGCTGGGAGATCACGACCCGGACGTACTTCGAGGAGCGGACAACGACGTTCACCGGTGCGACTCACGGGTACGACAACGCGCTGCCGTCGATGCGTGCGATATTCCTGGCCGCGGGCCCGTCGTTTCGTCGTGGGGTCGTGGTGCGCCCGTTTCAGAACATCCACGTGTACGAGCTGCTGTGTAGGGTGCTGCGCATCGAGCCTGCGGCGAACGCCGGGAGCTTCGACTCAGTCGCGGCGATGTTACGATAGGGGCACCACTACACCGGTTCGTCCGATTGCCCAACGATGGATCGAATCGTGGTGATCAGCATGTCTACCGCCACGCGATTGTGTCCACCCTCCGGGATGATCACGTGCGCGTATCGCTTGCTCGGTTCGACGAACTCCAAGTGCATTGGGCGCACGGAATCGAGATACTGCTCGACGATCGAGTCGAGTGAACGCCCGCGCTCTTTGAGGTCGCGGTCGATCCGCCGGAGGATGCGCAGGTCGGCATCGGTGTCCACGAACACCTTGATGTCCATGAGGCGGCGCAGGTCCGGATCGGCCAGGATCAGGATACCCTCGAGGATGACGACGGGTCGCGGGTAGGCGGTATGCGTCTCGGGCGATCGGCTGTGCGAGGCGAAGTCGTAGCTGGGGACCTCGACGGGTTGGCCTGCCTTCAGACGCTCGAGATGCCGGACGAGGAGGGGCGTCTCGAGCGCATCAGGATGATCGTAGTTGATGTGCACACGTTCATCGGGTGGGACGCTGCTGCGGTCGTAGTAGTAGGAGTCATGTTGTTGGCACCGAGTTCGTCCACGATCGTGTCGACGACCGTCGTCTTCCCGGAGCCCGACCCACCTGCGACGCCGATGATCATTGGTGGCATGAACGTCCCGCTCCTCCCGTTGGCAGTCAATGCTGTCGCGGGATCGCACAGCGGTCAAGGCATCACGCCTTATTCCCGCGCTTCGATCACACGCCGCGCGATCGGTCGTCCCTTCCAAGCGGCTCGGCCCGTCCAATGCGCCACGGCAGAGTCCAACTGAAGCACCGCGCTCAGCAGGAAGGTGAGTGGCGTGGCAGCCGAGACCCACAACGGCGCATGCACGACGCGGTCTGAGCCCACCTTGAGGGCATACCAGGCAAGGAGAAACCAGGGGGAGACGAGCGGCGCGGCAACCCAGAAGGCGACGAACGACCCAAAGCCCAGAGCGAACTTGGCGGGGGTCTCCCCAAGGAACGGGTAGACGTTCTTTCGGAATCCGAGCCAGGCATCTGCCAAGGAACGGTACATCCGGACCCGAACCTCCCCCTGGAGATCCACGAGGTGGGGCGTATGCCCCTGGGACTTGAGAAAGCGGCCGATGCGGATGTCTTCGAGCACATCGGCGCGGTGGTGTCGGTGCGGGCGCAGTCGCTCGTACGTGCGCCGATCGATCATCCAGCACTGGCCATTCATCCCGCTGAGTTGCGGCGAGGGGTGACGCGTCGCGAGGCGCAGCGGGAGATGCGTCAGCATGATGAACGGCACGAGACTCACGAGAAGCTGTCCACCGCCTTCGAGTCGGGTAATCCCGCTGAGCACGGCCGAGTCGGGCAGCGCGCGAAACCGTTGCACGAGGCGTGTCAGGGCGTCGGCGTCCATCAACTCGGCGTCGGCGTCGAGGAAGAGCAGGAGTTCGCCGGAAGCACGACGCGTGGCTTGGTCGAGCGCATGTGTCTTGCCCACCCACCCGGGCGGTAGGTCGCCGCCGCGAACGGCGTGCAGGCGCGGGTCGTCAAAGCGCTGCAGCACGCTCCAGGTGCCGTCTTGAGACCGGTCGTCGTATACCACGATCTCGAAGTCGTGAAACGCCTGCGCGAACAGGCTGGGTAGGAGCTGCTGGAGATTCTGCTCTTCGTCGCGTGCCGGCACGATGATCGACACCGACGGCAGGGGATCGGGAGGCCCAGCCTCCAATCGGCGCACGGCGCGGAAGTAGCGCACATTCGCCAAGAACACGGTGGCGAATACGGCGTACCCGACCGTCCATATGATGAACAGGGTCACGGTGGATCGTCGAGGAAGCCGCGATAGAGCGGCGGGAGATCGCGTGCTTGCAGCCCTGCGGAGATCTCCCGAGCACGCGGATCGCCGTTCTTCTCGAGGGCGTACCAGTACCACACTTCGGCTTCGAGGGGCGTGACGCCACAGGACGACGCCGATGCAATGCGTGTCCGCAGCTGCTCGAGCCGCTCGAGCCCGCGTTCCTTGCTCCCGCCCGCAATCCCCGGCCGAAAGAGCAGGGACTGAGCATCGATGAGGGTCACGAGCGGATCGTTCGGATCAACATCGAGGGCGCGGTTCAGGAGCTTCATCGTGCGCCGTCCGACGACCGCGAGCTCGATCAGATTCGCATCTTGAGTGCGGTATCCCCACAGTGCCGACAACAACGCCAACTCGCGCTCGGACGCCGAGTCGAGGTCTTCGGGAATGTCGAAGATCAACCCCCGACTCTGTGTGAGGGCGTACAGCCGGTAGCGCAGCAACAGGGTGTCCTCACGAGACTGCGCCAACGGCACCAACTCCCGCAGCGCGTGTGCATCGCCCGAGGCGTAGGCGTCGTGCGCCATATCGCCAAAGCAGATCCCGCCCAGGAGCAACAGCACGAGGGGTGTCATCGCAACAGCATCCGTCCTATCGGGGCAAAATCCCATCGTTCGTTCGGGCCCTTGTGGCCATCCAGCAGAATGCGTTCGTCGGCGTCGGGTCGGTCACGCAGGCTGGTGAGCAGTGCTGCGAGCTCTTCGCGTTCTCCACCGGTCGGGCGTTCATGCCACGTCCCACCCGCGAGCGTGGCCGTTGGTGTGGCCTCGTGCCACCCACCAATACTCAACGCGACCGGCCAGAAGCACGCTGTGGGAAAGATGTCGCCAAGCCGGCCGATGCGATCGGCCGGGAAGGGCAGGATGCCATCCTGGACCCCGTGCAAGTGTGCTTCGGGAAAGTAGATCAACGCCGTCGTCGGCTGGTCGGTCATGAGTCGGGCCGTCATGCGGATCGTTCGGATGCGTCGGCGGGCATCGTCAGCGGGAAAAGGCGTCGCGCCGAGTGCTGCCAGAAACGGAAATCGTTCCAGCTCTTCCATCCACACGGTCGTGTGCCGGCCGAGTATGCGTTCGGTAAAGAATCCCAGGACTTGAGCGTCGTAGGTCCGTTGGAGGTGGTTGCCATGGTCCACACCACACGATGCGTCGAAAGACCCGCCGCAGCTGCCTGACGAGGAGGTGGTAGGCGAAGCGTCGCACCATCGGCGGTCAGGACTGCGGCGCCGGCGCCGGTGAGAAATGCGTCACGAGTACCGGGGCGAGGATTGCGACCGTTCCCACGGCCACCGCGAGCCACATACCGCTGACTACGCTGATGCCGATGGCGAATCCGCCGTTCACGAGCCACACAGGTACGGTCCATCGCTGCGCTGCCGGTGGCCGGGAGGACGTGAGCCGCTCGTACCCGCCCACGATGATCAAGGACGTCAGCAGCCATCCGACCAGATTGAGGACCGGCATGCCGTAGAAGAACCCCTCGGACTCCCAGCGCCAGACGGGGAAGCCCGCCCCCATCGCCGGGTCGAGCGCGACGTCCCAGAGCACCATGAACACGGCACCGACCAGGATGCGTGGTAGGGGCCGTGCCGTCGTCCTGCTCGCCAACTCCCACGAGAGGATCGAGACGGCGTACCACGTTGCCGGGATCAGAAATGGGACGTGGTCCAGGATCTTGGGGTTGAGGAAGTCCGTGTAGGCATAACCGCCGAACGGATACCCGGTCGACGTTCCGATCAGCTCCGCGGTGAGTCCGACGAGACTGCCCCACACGAGGAGCAGGATTGAACGGCGCCACCCCAATCCTGGCAGGTAGAGCGCGAACGCGAGGGCCGGAAGGCTGAGCATGTAGACCCATGTCGGTGTCTTCATTAGCCACGGGAGCATCGGGCCCGCCCACACCACCGCCTTCGGCGCCGCGCGGAGGAGGGCCATGCCGGCGAGGCTGAATCCGATCGAGCCTGCAAACGCAACCATCAGGCCGATACGCACTGGGCGCATCGAATGCGGGTCTCCTGTGGTCACCCTGTTGCCTCATAGAGACGTGGTGGACGGGTCGTCCGGTCGGCGTCGGCTGCATGACCCAGGGCGGCGGCTTTGAACTGCTCGAGGAGCGCGCTCAAGAACTTGCGAAACGCCCCGTGCCACGGTCCTGCGGGGATGCCGTCGAGCGCGGCATGCATCGCCCGTTCCAGCGCCCGGAGGCTGCCGACTGTCCCGTAGTTATGCATTGCGTTCGGGCGACCGAGGGCGGCGTCAGATCCGGGGTTCTCGGTATCGGCGGCATCGGAAATGTCGTCGGCGATCTGATAGGCCTTGCCGAGCCACAGTCCAACGGTTCGCCATGGTGCAGGGTCGTGACCGGCGGCGATCGCGCCGGCTCCGGTCGCAGCCTCGAACAGGGCCGCCGTCTTGGCTCGATGATACTGTCCCAGGTCGATCTCGTCTTCGCTCTCCCATCCTTGGCCCGCGACGGCGCCGCCTGGCGAGCCGACGCCCCGCGCCACTTCCGTGACGAGCTTGCCCGCGCGGGCGGGGTCGACATGTGCTGCCCGGCCGATCTCGTCAAAGGCCCCGATGATCAGGGCATCGGCGGCGAGCACGGCTAGGGCCTCGCCGAACACGCGGTGCAGCGCGGGATGGCCGCGCCGTTCATCCGCGTTGTCGAACGCCGGGAGGTCATCCTGAATCAAGGAGGCTCCGTGCACGAACTCGGTCGCGACGGCCGCAGCGAGAGCGAGCGGTGAGTCACCCGCCCCCAGCGCGTCCGCCACCGCGAGACACAGACGCGGCCGAAATCGATGGCCGGCAGGGAAGATCCCATACTCGATGGCCTTGGCCAACCGAGGGGGACAACCCTCATTGGTGAGTCGTCGAACGCCTTGGTGCAACGCTGCTTCGAGTCGGTCAGTGGTGGCCGTCATCTCGTCTCCAAAGGGCTCATTAAGAACTCTCTGCTGTTGCGGGCGACGCACCGGCTGTCCACTGGGCCTGCCCGTGCATCGATGTGCTGGCGAGCACCAAGGCAGCGGCCTCGGCAAGGGCGGGCTCGGACGAGGTCGATGTTGGCGGCGCTCGTAATGCCGCAACCGCCAATCGCACCTTGGTACCGGCGGACGTGAAGGCGCGCCCCGACACGGAGTCGAAGCCCCGTCGGGCGATGACGCGCCCGATCTCCGCGTAGATCATCCTGGCGGCGCGGATCGACCAACGCATGCCGGCGGGAAGGCGCGCGATGCCCGATTCCGCTCGCTCGTAAAGCCGGTCCGCCTCGTCGAGGAGTCGCCGCACGACGGTACCGAGCTCGCGGCTGAATACCGGCCGGGCCATCCATGCTTCGGGGTCGATGCCGACCTCCCGCATCCAGGTGCGGGGCAGATAGAGCCGACCAGCCGCCGCATCCTCGCCGACATCCCGCGCAATATTCGTGAGTTGCATCGCCACTCCGAGGTCGCACGCGCGGGCGAGCGTCTCGGCGTCCGCCGGTCCGATCACGTGCGTCACCGCGAGCCCAACGGTGCCCGCCACGCGCACACCGTATGCGCGCACGTCCTCGATCGTCTCGTAGTGGCGACCCTCGAACTCCCACGCAAACCCCTCCAGGAGGGCATCGAACACGGCACGCGGGATAGCGTAGTGCCGGACAACGGCTCGGAGGGCCCGGTCGCCCGGATCCGTAATCGCTGCACCGTCGCCATAGATGATATCGAGGCGATGGCGCAGGTGGACGAGCGACCACCGACTGGCATCGGCGCCGTCTACCAGATCGTCGGCGCGACGGCAGAACGTGTAGACCGTGGCGATGGCGTTTCGCGTGTGGCGTGGCAGCAAGAGCGACGCGGCGTGGAAGCTCCGTGACCCACGACGCAGGGTCGCACGGCAGTACCGAATGTCGGCCGGCAGCAAGCCGGGAACGCGATCAGAGCGCATTCGGATCCGGCACCACCGTGTCGAGCACGCGAGCCGAGGAGAGGACGCCCGGGACCCCGGCCCCTGGGTGCGTTCCGGCTCCGACGAGGTAAAGCCGCTCGACATCTTCGCTCTGGTTGTGTGGTCGGAAGAAAGCACTCTGCGTCAATACCGGCTCGAACGAGAACGCCGCCCCGCGGAACGACAGCAGGTCGTGTCGAAACTCGTGCGGTGTCAGCATGCGGGACGCGACGATCTCGTCCTCCAGGCCCGGCATGACCGTGTCACTGAGGTGCGCGGCGACGCGCTGGCGATACGGCTCTGCCATGGCGACCCAGTCCACCCCACTTTCGAGATTCGGAACGGGTGACAGGACATAGAACGCGTCGCAGCCCTCCGGCGCGAGTCCGGGGTCCGTCGCCGTCGGCCGGTGGAGATACAGGCTGAAGTCCTCGGCCAAACGCTTGTGGGTGAAGATGTCGGCAAGCAGCGCCTTGTACCGGGGACCGAGCAGTATCGTGTGGTGCCTCACGTCCGGGTATTGCCGCCTGGTGCCGAAGTACCACACGAACAGCCCCATGGAAAACCGGGAGCGCTCGATCCGACGGTCGGTCCAGCGCGGCCGCGCATGGGCCGGTAGAAGGTGTCGGTAGGTCCAGGCGGCATCGGCGTTGGAGACGACGACGTCGGCGCGCACCGTCTCGCCTGACGCGAGCCGGATACCGCTTGCCCGCTTGCCGTTGAGCGTGATTTCCTGAACGTCGGCGCCGAGGTGGAGCTCGCCGCCGAGTGACTCGATCAGCCGGACCAAGCCCTGCACGAGCGCGCCGGTGCCGCCGATGGGGAAGTGG
The DNA here is from genome assembly GCA_039586875.1 of Gemmatimonadota bacterium. Taxonomy (GTDB): domain Bacteria; phylum Gemmatimonadota; class Gemmatimonadetes; order Gemmatimonadales; family GWC2-71-9; genus JAOTVV01. The sequence continues at coordinate 13,973 of JBDHJO010000031.1, forward strand.
ACGCCCCACTTGCGCTCGAGGTAGGCGATCAGCGAGTAAATCGACGTGGTCGAGAACGGGTTGCCGCCCACGAGCAACGGGTGGAAACTGAACACCTGCCGCAGCTTTGGGTGTCGAATGTGTTTCGCTACCAGGCCGTGCACGGTCCGGTAACTCTCGAGCTTGACCATGGCCGGGACGATCTTCGCCATGTCCCACAGCGACCCGAACGGCACGTGTGCAAGTTCCTCGAACCCGATGCGGAAGATCTCTTCACTCTTGCGAACGAAGGCCTCGTACCCAGCGACGTCTTCGGGGGAGATGCGGCCAACCTCGGCACGCATCTCTTCGGCCGATCCGGTGTAGTTGAACACGTCGCCGTCGTCGAAGCGCACACTGTAGAACGGGGTCACGGGCCGAAGGTCGATGTCGTCGCTCATCTTCCGGCCTGCGAGCGTCCACAGTTCTTCGAGTAGAAACGGCGCCGTGATGACCGTGGGGCCTGCGTCAAACACGAACCCATCCTGACGGAACACACGAGCCCGACCGCCCGGCTCGTCGAGGCGGTCGTAGATACTCACCCGGTATCCGCGCGCCCCAAGTCGGACGGCCGCCGCGAGACCGCCGAACCCCGCACCGATCACGAGGGCGTGCGGTCTCGAGCGTCGCGGACTGGTCTCCATCGCCGACGGCGTGTTCACGACCGCCGTCACGCAGCCGCAATCCCGTTTTCGGCTCGAAGCGACCCGAGGATGGCGCGCAAGCTCGCCGTGTCCTGCAGGAGGAGGGCTCCGCTGTCGGCCAGTGGTTTGGCGTACGCTGCCGAGGCCAAGCCGCCGACCAACAACACCGTGCGCGCCGGCAGTGCGGCGCGCAGCGCGCGAAGTTCATCGGGCAGCCGGGCGTCGTCCGCCGGGTGCGTGATGCTGAGTGCGACGGCGCGCGCCTCCGTCGCGACGGCGGCGGACGCGATGGCCTCGGCGGGCAGGTCGGCGCCGAGGTATGTCACGTCCCACCCGGCCGACGCCGCGGTCGCAGCCACGACGAGGCCGCCGAGCTCGTGGTACTGCCGCGCGGGAGTGCCCACGACGATGGTCGGGCCCGAGCCCGGCAGATTCCGTGACAGCACGATGCCCGATAGCACGTTCCGGACGATAGCCGACGCCATATGCTCGTGCGGTATGCCCAGCGTCCCTTCGACCCAGCGGGCACCGACCGTTCGCATGACGGGCACCAACACTGTTTCGGTCAGCAGAGAAGGGCTGAAACTGAGGGATGCCGCTTCGAGCGTTTGTTGCAGCCGCTTCGCGTCGAGGGCTTCAATCGCAGACATCGCAGCTTGTTGGAACTCCGTGGCGCCCGCGCCATCCTGTCCCTCGGGCGTCGGGCGAAGGGCGGCGACCTCCGCGCTCCGATCCTCGACGACGAGGGCCTGAAGATCGCGATCGCTCCAGGCGGCCACTTGACCGATGGACCGGCCACCATCGGTGGCATGCTTGAGCAGCCGGAGTCGCTCGATGTCGCGGTCCGAGTAGAGACGACGCTTTGACTCCGTGCGTTCCGGCACGACGGCGTGGTACCGTCGCTCCCACGCGCGGAGCACATCGGCGGAGAGTCCAGTCCGTCGTGTGACCACTTGGATAGGGTGTCGGGGTTCGTCGGATAATTGAATCATAAGAATCTACACGGAAAAATCAGTTTTAGATATGTCCTAGACAAAAATATGACACATGTGTTCTACAGAGTCAACACAATGGGCCGCCGCGTCATACAGCACATGGCGCGGAATCAGCTAACGCTTTGTTTTTATTGGTGTTATGAGGTGTTCCGAACCCCAGCTGGTCGGCAGGATCCATCCGGGATCGGATGGCAGGCCGGGTGACGGTCTACTCGTACCGCAGCGACTCGATGGGGTCGACGGCCGCAGCGCGCCGAGCCGGCAGGATGCCGGCGGCCAGGCCGATGGTGACGAGGATGCCAACGCACATCAAGGTGATCGGCCACGAGAGCATCGGGTTGGCGATGTATTGCATGGCCTGATCCTCGGACGGGATGGCGTTCACGAGACCCACGACGCCGGCTGCTGTGCTCAGGCCGATGGCACCGCCGAGCAGCGCAATGGCCACGGCTTCGAAGATGAACTGTGCCATGATGTGCCGCTTGCGCGCACCGACCGCGAGTTTGACGCCGATCTCGCGCGTCCGTTCCCGAACGACCACGTACATGATGTTCGCCACACCGACACCGGCGACCAGCAGGGTGAACACGCCGACGAGCCCGAGAAAGATCTGGATGCCGAGCCCGATGGCGTCCACCATCTTCTGATCTTCGATGAAGTCCCACATGGGGAGGGCCCGGGTATCCTCGGGATCGAACTGGTACCGGCGGCCGAGGACCTCGAACAGGCGCGCCCGCACGAGGGGCGCCACGCCAGTGTCCTGGGGCCGAATCAGCAGATGACTGACGTATCGGTACCCGTAGATCGCCTTGAACGTCGATGCGGGGATGATCGCGCGGTCTTCATCGGGTCCGTTGTTGCTGGAGTCCTGAAACTTCTTCTGCATGACACCGATGACGGTGAAGGGCAGACCGTCGAGCAGGATCTCCTCGCCCACGGGGTCCGTAGCGCCGAAGATCCGCTCGGCAATGTCGTTCCCGAGGAACAGCACTCGGCGTCGCTTGGCGAGGTCGTCCTGGTTGATGAATCGCCCGCCGGCCCCGGGGAACATCCGACGCATGTCGGAGAATGCCGGATTGACGCCTTCCATGTACGTCGTCGTCTTCTTGTCGCCCCAGCTGAGACTGGTCTCCCCGCGACCGTACGAGGGGCTTCCCATCTCGATCTCCGGGACGCTGCGCATCAGGAGTGCGAGGTCGTCCTCCGTCAAGCGGATCGGTCGTCCCGTCGGCAGTCCCTGCCAGGTGCGGCTGGTCGTGCCGCCGTAGACCATGAAGATCCGCTCGCCGGCGTTCAGCATTCCGGTTGAAATGGCATACCGCAGCCCTTCGCCGAACGCCAGCAGCAGGACCACGGCGACCGTGCCCCAGGTGACGGCGAACATGGTGAGAAACGCGCGCGTCTTCTGCGTGCGGATATCGCCGATGAACTCACTCAGCAGGATACGCCACATCGCTCAGTACCTCAGGCACTCGATGGGGTCGAGGCTCGCCGCTCGCCGCGCGGGGAAGAGCCCGGCGAGGAACCCGATCACACCGAGAAGCGATAGCGTGACGACCCCAACGATCGGAGAGATCGTCGGCGTCCCGACGAATTCCTGCATGGGGACCAGGCTGAGCAGCCGCACGATGCCCCAGGATCCGAACAGACCGACCACGGCACCCATGCCGACGATGAGAAAGGTCTCCCCGATGAACTGCAGTAGGATGTCCCGACGACGCGCTCCCACGGAGCGGCGGATACCGATCTCACGCGTCCGCTCCCGTACGACGATGTACATGATGTTTGCGACACCGATCCCGCCCACCGTGAGCGTGAAGCTTCCGATGATCGCAAAGAAGATGTTGAACGCGAGGAACATGTAGCCGAACCGGAGTTCCCACTCCATCGTGTCCCAGACCTGCAGTGCGTCATCGTCGGCCGGGTCGAAGCTGTGCCGGCGGCCGAGGAGCTCGTACACGCGTCGCTCGACGACCTTGGTGACTTCCGGGGCACTCGTCCGGTAGACGAAGTTGTTCACGAACCGGTCACCGAACACCGCGGTGAAAGTGCTCGACGGGATGAAGATGCGGTCCTTGTCACGCCCGTTATATGATGAGTTTTGTGACTTCGGCTTCATCACCCCGATCACGGTGAACGGCGTCTCACCGACGAACACTCGCTCACCGACCGGATCGCGGCCGTCAAAGAGCAGGTCGGCCAATTCGTCACCGAGCATGGCGACCCGGCGCCGGTCGGCGACGTCCTGGTCGTTCAGGAACCGCCCCCCGTAGTCCGGGATGATGTTGCGCATCTCGCCGTACACGGGAAGCACACCCGTCACGTTGGGATTCGCCGTATTGATACCGTGTCGAACCGGAACCCGTCGGGTGCTGTACTCGGGACTCAGCATCACGATCCCTGGGATCTCGCGTTCGAGCACGGCGCCATCGTCCTCCTGCAAGCGGATATAACGACCGTGCGGGAAGCCCTCGTAGCTGACGGTGGTCCGCCCGCCGAAGAGGATGACGATCCGATCCCCGAGTCCGTGAAAGCGCTTGCGGGTCTGCCGCTCCAGCCCCACGCCGAACGCGAGCAAGACCACGACGGCGATCGTTCCCCACGCGATGCCCATGACCGTGAGGGTGGTGCGCAGCCGCTGCGAGCGGATGTCGGCGATGAACTCACGCAAGAGGTTCGCGGATGCCATCGAAACTCAGGAGATTTCCCGTGGCGGGGGCTCGACGACCAACTCACCCTCGCGCAAGCCGGATTGCACTTCGAGGTTGATGGCGTCGGAGAGCCCGCGCTCGATGATGCGCTCCTCCGTGGTGCCGTCCGGCAGTAACACGGTAACCCGCGCGGTGTCGTCGACCACGTCGATCAGGCGCTCGGGGATCGTGAGGACGCTGTCGCGACGATCGATGATGATGTCGGCGTTCGCCGAATACCCCGCCCGCAGGGCAATGCCCCCGAAATCGGTGAGTGCGATATCAACCGGAAAGACCGTCGAGTTGTCCTCGGTCCGCGCCTTCAGGGATATGCGCATGAGCTCGCCGAGGATGCGCGCGTCCGGCAGGGCGCCAATCTTGATCTCGACCGGCATACCCTCCTGCAGGCGACCGACGTCGATCTCGTCGACTGTCCCACGGAACAGCAGCTTATCCATCTCCGCCATGCTCATCAGGACGGTACCCTCTTGGTAGGTACTGAGCGGCACGACGGGATCGCCCACTTCAACGGTCTTCTCCAGGATGAACCCGTCGATCGGTGATCGGACGACGGTCTCCATCTCCTCGTCGGCGACGGTCAGCTTGCCTTCCTCCAACAGGGCCAGGCGCTCCTGCGCCATCTGATGCTGTACGTGGCGCTCGGCGTATTGCTGCTCGGTTTCCTGGAACTCACGTTCCGAGACCAGGCCCTGCGATTGCAGCGCCTGCTGGCGCTCGAGATCGCGCCGCAGGTTGTCCAACTCGATCTGCCTGAGCTCCAGCTGCCGTCTGGCATCGGCGAGTTCCAGAGGCGTGGGGTTCGGTTTGATCTCGAGGAGCGGGTCACCCGCTCGCACGAAGTCACCCTCGTCGGCGAGAAGGCGCGCCACGACGCCGGAGATCTGCGACTTTACGCTGACCTCGATCTCGGGCTCGATGCGGCCCACCGCGAGCGCCTTGTCGACGATGGCCGATCGCTCCACGGCGACCGTGCGGATACTCTCGTCGCGACCGTCGCCCCGCGATGCCTTCACGACGACCACGAGTGCGCTGATCGAGACGAGGGTGATGGCCGTCAACGTGATCTTCGTCCTGCGTGTCATAACGCTCAGTCCTCATGTGGGAGGATGCCCGCTCGCGCGGAGCGTGATCTCACTGCGAGATCGTCAATTCCACTTGGGCACCGTCACCCGAACTGACGACGACCCGATTGCCGTCGTCCGCCCGGATCTCGAATGCGCCTTCGAGCTCGGCAATCACCTGAGCCAGGAGCTCGGCTGAGACCGTGAGGTTCCGCAGCTCGATGGCTTCCCCGGCCTCGGCACTCCGCTCGATCTCTTGCTCGATCTTGGCGAGCAGGCCCTCCAGGGTGACCGACACCGAGGCGCTGGCCTTGGCAATGACGGCCGCGCTCTCGGCCTGGCTCGACCGCGCCTGGGCAGTCACGGCCATCCGCTCAGCGGCCACGGCGAGCGCTTCGGCTTCTGCAGCTCGGGCAACCGCTTCTGCGATCTGCACCTCGTGGGCGGCCTGCCTAATACCGGTCACGCGGACTTTGGGGGCCGCCGCAACGACGACCCGATGGTCGTGACGGCGCTCCCCGTGGGCGGCGAGGGCATACCCACCGACCAGAACCAGAGGAACGAGTAGAATGAGGCGGCGCATGCGGGCTCCCAGTTCACGGAAATCGGTGATGTCTGGCATGCCCTACGGGGCCGGAAGGCGCTGGGTTTCGGCGGGATACCCTTGGTGGCTAAGATTTCTTCATGGACCCCGACTTGCTCCCGGACATCCGAGCGGCAACGCCCCAGGACATGGCCCCGGTGCGAATGCTGATCGGTGACGCCGATCTGCCCACGGACGGGGTCGCCGAACTCGACGAATTGCAGGTGGCCGTCGACGCCGCCAGGGAGGTGATTGCCTGTGCCGGGCTCGAAGTGTACGGGTCGGCCGGATTGCTGCGCTCGGTGGCGGTTGCGGGGTCGCAGCGGGGGAAAGGCATTGGCGCCGTTCTCGTCGGGCGTATGACGGAGCGAGCCGCCGAGCTCGGCCTGCGCCGGATCTACCTGCTGACGGAGACGGCGGCGCCGTTCTTCGCCCGCCTGGGGTTCACGCCGGTCGACCGGGACGCCGTGGACGAGGCGGTCCAGGCCTCGGAGGAGTTCTCCCGGCTGTGCCCCGCGACGGCCGCGGTCATGGTCTATGACCTGCCCGGCGGGTGATGGATCGACAGGAGCCGGGGCGCGGAAACCACGAGGGCCCCGCAACCGGTTGCGGGGCCCTCATGGTCATGCCGGCACGATGACGAGGCGTCAGCCGCCTCGCCCTTGGGCCACCTGGCGCTCCTCGCCGGTCTCGAAGTACTCGCGATTCTTGTCGGTAAAGGTCTGCCACTCCTCGGGCACGTCCTCCTCCGGGAAGATCGCGCTGACCGGGCACTCGGGCTCGCAGGCGCCGCAGTCGATACACTCGTCGGGATGTATGTAGAGTTGGTCCTCGCCCTCGTAGATACAATCCACCGGACAGACATCGACGCAACCGCGGTCCATGGTGCCGATGCAGGGCTCTGCGATCACGTAGGTCATTGCCGTACTCTCCGAAGTTCAGTGTTTGCCGGTGACGGGTGCAATCTTGACCGACGTTAAGGAACCTGTCAACCCGCTTGCGGACGGAGGGTTGGCCCCTTAGTCATGAGCCCGATGCGTATCGCTTCACTACTGGCCAGCGGGACCGAAATCGCCTTCGCTCTGGGACTTGGGGAATCCGTGGTCGGGATATCCCACGAGTGCGATCACCCCGCCGAAGCCCTGGACCGACCCCGCCTGAGCCGCCCCAGGTTCGAGACGGCTGGCCGATCGAGTGCCGAGATCGACGCGGCCCTGCGGGATGCGCGCGAGCGGTACGGCAGCGTCTACGCCCTGGATCATGCGCAACTCCGCCGGCTCGCCCCGGATCTCGTGCTCAGCCAAGCGGTCTGCGAGGTCTGCGCCGTTCCCACGTCGCTTGCTGCGGAGGCTGCACAGGCGATGGACGGGGAAACGCGTATCCTGTCGCTGGACGCGCACACGGTTGATGAGATCCTCGGTTGCATCGCCATCGTGGGTGAGGCGGCAGGAGTTCAGGGTCGGGCTGAGGCGCTGGTGGGGGACGCAAGGCGGCGGATCGAGGCCGTGCGCGCAGCGGCGCAGCGCGCAGAGCCATGCTCCGTGCTTGCCGTCGAATGGCTCGCCCCCCCGTTCCTCCCCGGTCACTGGGTACCTGAGATGGTCGCACTCGCGGGAGGTATTGCGCTCGGGGCCGCGTCGGCACTTCCTTCACGACAGTTCGCGTGGCCGGACTTGAGAGATCTCGACCCGGATGTGCTCATCGTCATGCCGTGCGGGTACGATCTGGACTCGGCGCGCGCGGATGCGGACGCGCACTCGGCCGAGTTGAGGTCCATCGCTCCCCGGGCGATAGCCGACGGGCGGGCGTGGGTCGTCGATGGATCCGCATACTTCAATCGATCTGGTCCTCGGGTCGTCGAAGGGATCGAGATCCTCGGAACGCTGCTGCACCCGACGGAGGTGCGCGGCGTCGAGCTGACGCGTCGCGCCGAGCAATGGCAGCCGAACCTATGAAATCGACAAATACGCTTCCGCGGTGACCCGCGAGCGTGATCGAGAGGAGAGCACAGTGCGCTACAACCCCGTTCTTGTTCAACCGATGCGCGAGGAGCTCACGCGGTTGGGCTTCGAAGAATTGCATACTGTCGAAGACGTCGACGCCACCCTGGGTGCCGAGCAGCGTTCGATGCTCGTCGTCGTGAATTCGGTGTGCGGCTGCTCGGCCGCGATGGCTCGGCCGGCGGTGGTGAAGGCGCTCCACCACAATTCCGTACCTGAACGGCTGGTGACCGTGTTTGCCGGCATGGAAGTCGAGGCCGTGGATCGGGCGCGATCGTACTTCACTGGGTATCGGCCGTCCTCACCCAGCATTGCCCTCTTCGTCGACGGCGCGTTGGCCTACATGCTGGAGCGGAGCGATATCGAGGGTCGCACCGCAGATCTCATTGCTGCCGATTTGACCGCGGCCTTCGACCGCTTCCTCGGTGCAGGTGACGCTGCGCACACGGAGTGATCCGCCGATGATCCTGCTCGACGTCGGTGCCCGCGTGATCGTCGGGCACCGCGGGGCGTCAGCGGATTATCCCGAAAACACGCTGCTGGCTTTCGAGCAGGCGCTGGCACAGGGAGCTCACGCTCTCGAGTTCGACGTGCGGTTGGCGGGCGACGGCGTGCCGGTGGTGATTCACGATGCCACCCTCGATCGCACGACGGACGCTACGGGCCCGGTCGCGGCGATACCGTCGACGGAGCTGACGCAGGTCAATGCTGGGGGCGGGCAGGCGGTGAGCACGTTAGACGACGTCCTGGAGCACGTGGGTGACGTTCCCATCATCGTCGAGGTCAAGGAGACGGTCGCCGCCGGAGCGACGGCCGAGTGTCTCGAGCGACATGCGGCTGCGGGGCGGGCGGTGGTTGGTTCGTTTGAATCGCAAGCACTGGAGCCGTTTCGCCGCCGGTCATTCCACTGCGCATCGTCCAGGTGGGAAACGGCGACAGCCTTCGTGGCGTCGCGGTTCGGGATGCGAGGACCGGGTCGCTACGAGGCGTTCACGATCCCGGAACACCACGGTAGACTCCATCTCGTCGATCGCCGATTCGTCGTCGCCGCACGACGGGCGCGCCGTCCGGTCCACGTCTGGACCGTGAACGATGCGCAGCAGGCCCGGCAGCTCTGGTCGATCGGCGTCAGTGGGATTATCACGAATGAGCCGGCCAAGATGCGCGCACTACTGGAGGATGATCGATGAAAGTGATGACTGGACCGAAGGTCGACGTTCGACTCGCGGGACTCTCGTTACTTCCGCTGTCGCTTCTCGGTGCTGCACCGGTGTCGGCTCAGGGCCTGGCCTGCCCTGAAGACGCCGCCGGTCTCACGCTCCCTGACGGCTTTTGCGGGGTGGTCGTGGCCGATTCGGTCGGTCGCGCGCGTCACGTGGTAGTCTCCCCCGGTGGTGACGTCATTGTGGCGCTGGCGGATGGGTCAGAACCCGGCGGGGTCCTGGTGCTGCGGGATACCACGGGCGACGGGGTTGCAGATGTTCGAGGGCAGTTTGGTGACGGCGGGGGGAACGATGTCGAGCTGCACGGCGGTGCCCTCTACTTCGCGCGAAACGAAACGATCCTCCGGTATGCGTGGACTGATGGCCAGTTCGAGCCGACGGGCCCAGCCGACACGATCGTGCGCGGCCTCCCGGCGGCCTTGGGCCACCGGGCGAAGAGTCTTGCGTTCGATGGCAGAGGCGGGATGCTGGTGAACATCGGGTCCCCATCGAACGCCTGTCAGGTGGAGTCACGGACCCCCGGCAGTCCCGGGAGGGATCCGTGCGATGAGTTGGAGACGCGGGCCGGCATCTGGCGGTTCTCCGCAGACCGAGTCGGGCAGACGTTCGCTGACGGCGAGCGGTTCGCGACGGGGCTTCGCAACACGGTGGCACTGGCGTGGCGTCCACACGACGATCGACTGTACGGCGTCGTGCACGGGCGGGATCAGTTGTCGACACTGTGGCCGGATCTCTTCGACCCCGAGGCGAATGCCGAGTTGCCCGCGGAGGAGTTCGTGCGGATCGGAGCGGGAGATGACTTCGGGTGGCCGTACTGTTACTACGACCCCATCCAGGAGCGGAAGGTGCTGGCGCCCGAGTATGGAGGGGACGGGTCCCTCGAAGGTCGGTGTGCCGAGAAGACGCCTCCGCTCATCGGGTTCCCGGCACACTGGGCACCCAACGGACTGCACTTCTACCAGGGCACGCAGTTCCCGGCGGAGTATGCCGGGGGTGCCTTCATCGCGTTCCACGGGTCGTGGAATCGGGCGCCACTCCCTCAGGCGGGGTATCTCGTCGCCTTCGTCCCCTTCGCTGGTGATCGAGCCGGTGATGAGTGGGCGGTGTTTGCCGATGGGTTCGCCGGCGAGGACAAGTCCCCGCGGGGCGCGGCCCATCGCCCCGTAGGAATCGCCGAGGGGCCGGACGGATCACTCTACGTCACCGATGATCGGGGAGGCCGGGTGTATCGCATTCATTATGCCGGTCGAGCCCGGTAGGAGCCTCGCCGCCGTGGGGTTTGGGTGGTCAGGCTTCGCGATCGGTGCAGTCGTGGGTGCGGTAACCGTCTACGCGCTCATGCGGTGGCTGCACGGTCGTGAACGACGGTCTGCAGAGCCGTCCGACGACGCGAGCGTGAACCCGTCGACTGCGCCGCCGCTCAGGCCCACGGCTGAGCTAGTCGGTGCCTGGGTGCACTTCCTGCGGGATCACGTTCGAGATGCGATCGGTGGTTTGAACAATCGCTTGAGTGCGATCGCCCTCGAAGTCGAGGCTCTCCGACGCGGCTCCCTCGATGCGACGCAGAAGGCACCGATCGATGGCATCGCGCTTGAGGTCGATCGGGCGTCGAACATCACGGCCTCCCTGATGAGCCGTGTCTCCAGCGATGCGCCCGATACGCCGCCGGCGGCCTGGGGCATTCTTCGAGACGCGCCGAAGCGGCCGGCGCGCGTGCTCGTGGTCGAGGCCGACGAGAGCAATCGCGTGGCGATCGCGCGGCTGCTCCGGAGTATCGGACATCAGGTTTCCACGGCCGCGAACGGTCGGGAGGCGTGGGAGTCCTTGGAGCGTGAGCCCGTGGACTGTGTCGTGTGCGATCCCCGGCTTCCGTCGGTCGGGGGACGGGCGCTCTTCGAGCAGGTCGGGGAACGCTTGCCGCAACTGACACGGCGCTTCGTTTTCGTCACCGCGGACCTCACGGATCCCGGGACGCACGAGTTCCTGGCGGAGAGTGGCCAGCCCGTGATCGGGAAGCCATACGAGTTGGAGGATCTCCTGCAGGGGATTGCAACGATCCTGCAACGGGCGGGCGTCGTAGACGATCAGTAGCCCGCGACTCTCCGTCCGGCGCGCGGCCTACACTGTGGCCAGCCCCCCGAGCTGTGACGGGTCGTCGATCCAGTAATCGGGTTGCTGCTCTTCCAGCGTGGCCCGGGCGAACGGACCCCATCCCACCGCCGCCGTCTTCACGCCGGCGGCTCGGCCGGCGACGAGGTCGTGCGGCGAGTCGCCAACGAAGACCGCTGCCTCGGGTGTCACGTCGAACTGTGCGAGTGCGTGGCGCACCGGTTCGGGGTCCGGCTTGTGCCGGTCCACATCGTCCGCGGCGACGATGACCGCGAACATCCCATCAAAGCCACAGCGGCGCAGCCCCCGTGTGGCTCCCTCGCGCTTCTTTGATGTGACGATGCCCAGGGGCACCCCCCGGTCGTGCAGTGCGGCGACCGCCTCCCGCACGCCTGCGTACGGGCGCACCATCGCATCGTGATGGGCGAAGTTGTGCTCCCGGTAGGTTTCGACCATCGCCGCGATCTCGTCGGGATCGTCGGTGAACAGACGAAACTGCGTCCAGAGGGGCGTGCCCAACCCGGCGAGCCAGACGTCGTTCGGCGGCGTCTCGCCCCGGTGTTTCAGCAGCGTGTGTCGGTAGGAGCTGAGAATCAGTTCGATCGAATCGATCAACGTGCCGTCGAGATCGAACAGTACGGTGCGTAGCGGTGCGGTGTGCATGGCGGGGAATATAGCAGTGCCGACACGGTGACCTGCGTATCTTGCACATGCACCGCGGCTGCCGGGCCTGACGCGGCGGGTAACCTCAGCAATGGGAGGGTGTGTGGCGACGTGGTGGATGGTACTTCTCGGTGTCGTGAGCCTGGTCATTCTCGGGCTCGGTGTTGTGGCGCTGCAGGTGGACGACTGGGGTCGCGATCTCCGCACCAACGTCGCCGAGACCACGCCAGATGCCGCTGATACGTTACTTCGCCCTGTGACGGTCACGAGCAGTGTTGAACAGGCGGCGGCACGTGTCGAACAGGCTGCCGCGACAATCCCCGGTTTGCGTGCCAGTGGCCGACTCGACAGCCCGGAAGAGGTACGCCTGTCCTTCGTCTATACCAGCAAGCTGTTTCGGTTCAAGGACGATGTGACCGTCTGGGTCGAGGAGGTCCCCGAGGGTGCCCGGATTCGCGCACGCTCTGCGTCTCGGGTTGGAACCGGCGATCTGGGGCAGAATCCGCGCACCCTGCGTGCCTTGTTCCGGGCGGTTCGCGAGCAGGGCGACGCCCGCCCGCGCTGAACGGAGCGGTAGACGTGGGCTGGGCCGTCGTCGCGTTGGCCGTCCTGGGTGTTGCGATGCTCACGCGTGTGGCCATCGGCATGCCTGGCCGCAGCCACCGTGGCCCACTGCCGGCCCTTCGGCCGAACGAAGCACAGGTTCGCGATCGCCTGCGCCAGCATGTGGAGACGCTCGCGTCACAGATCGGTGAGCGACACATCTGGAACCCGACGGGCCTCGCCGAGGCCGAAGAGTACGTTGCCGCGGTTATGAAGGAGGCCGGGCTGACGGTCGAACGGCAGGTGTTCGAAGCACGTGGGGCATCGGTCGCAAACGTGATCGGGGTGTCGGATGAGGGGGTGGACTCCGACGTGCTCGTGATCGGGGCCCACTATGACTCGGTCATCGGTACCGTGGGCGCCAATGACAATGCATCGGGGGTCGCGGCCCTGCTGGAGCTTGCGCGCGCGATCCGATCCGATGCCCCAGCGGTGCCGATCCGCTTCGCGGCATTCGTGAACGAGGAGCCGCCCTTCTTCCTCACATCGGCCATGGGCAGTCGCCAGTACGCGATGCGCTGCCGAGCTCGCGGTGAGCGCGTACGGGCCATGCTGTCGCTCGAGACGCTGGGGTGCTACTCCGACCGCCCCTTCAGTCAGTCGTATCCGATCCCGCTCGGCTTCTTCTATCCACGGACCGGCAACTTCGTGGCCTTCGTCGGTAACCTGCGATCACGCGCGCTCGTGCGTCGCTGTGTGCGGACCTTTCGGTCATCGGTTGCGTTCCCGTGTGAAGGCGCAGCCCTCCCTGGCTATCTGCCGGGCATTTTCTGGTCGGATCACTGGTCATTCTGGCGGGAGGGGTATCCGGCGGCCATGGTCACCGATACCGCACTGTTCCGGTACGGGTACTACCATCTCAAGGGCGATACTCCGGAGAAGCTCGATTACGGTCGATTGGCGCGGGTCGTGCTCGGCCTGCGCCGTGTCGTACTCGAACTGGCAGCGGCGCGCGAGCGGTAACGGTTCCCCAAAGACGTGCGGAGAGCGCTCACCGCCCGCCGATCGGTGTTCCGGGTGGGGTGCCGATCGGTCGGCTTCGCTCCGTGCTCTCGTCCCGACGATTCAGGAAGCGGTCGATGTCTCCCCACAGCAACTGACGGTGCGCTTGGGCTTCGGGAGATCGCGGGTCCATTGCCTGGACCGTTTCGAGAATCCGCCGCAACCCCCACTCGGCAGCTCCCCGGCTCTCGACCGTGGCTGACGGGTTCGCCGCGAGATCGACCAGGGCGTCAACGGCAGCCCGCTGCACCACGCGTCGAAGCGTCGCGCGCTCGGCCGGCGTGTGGGCGGGCCACGCGCGGTCGATCATTCGTGCGATCACCTCCTCCGGCGTCGGCACCTCGGGGTCCCGGTCGTGGAGTGCCACGAGCCGGGCGACCCGCCGCGGATCCAGCAGGTTGTCCACAACCATCGACGCAAGCATCCGCGCCGTACTGACCTGGTCGAATGTGGGGTACGCGGGCGAGGAAAACGACCAGTCGTTCGAGCCGTACCCGTAGGCGCGTGGCGCCATGAGTGGCAGGATGTCCGAGGGGATCGCCAGGGCATCCGGTTCGAGCGCGTCGAGCACGAGCTCGAGCGCGCGGCGCTGCCGCTCCGGCGGTACGATCGTGGTCGGCGGGAGCGTATCGCCACGGACGGCGTACCGGTACTCCATTCCCCCAACGGCCTTGGTCGCGGCTTCCAGCGCGTACCGATGATGCAGGTAGACCGGTACCAACCGGTAGTTCATCCACGCCATCGGCTCGTGTGGCATCAACGCCCGCTCATCAAATCGATCCAGGAGATGGCGTCGCACGCTCACGACCCGTGCCAACTCCTCCACAGCGTCGGTACCATTCGTCCACTGTGTGACCTCGGGGTACGACCCCCATGTCTGCTGATCTCCGTCGGTGTTGAAGAGCAGGCCACGGTCGGTTGCCTCCGCAACGATTGCCGCCAGCCCTTCCGCTTCTCGGCCGTGCTCAAATTCCGTGTAGCCGTACCGGATGGCGATCGAGTCGTACGCCCCCGGTCCGTTGCGATACGCATTCCCCAACTCGATCGCACCGTCGACCAACTCGATCAGCGGGGCCGGGTAGTCCATGACGGACGCTCGACCATAGCTTGCGGCGATGTAATTGTGGGCGAGCCCGAGCGTATGCCCGATCTCGTGCGCTGAGTGCTGTCGCCGCCGGGCCATGGCGAAGGCCTCTGCGGAAACGTCCGGGTCCAATGAGGCAAGCCACGGGCCGAGATCGAGTGCCTCGGCCGGTGCGCCGGCCGGCACGGTGCCCGCGTAGATGTTGTAATCGGTCAGCGACCGATAGGAGTCCATGCGGACCGCCGCCTTGATGATCTCTCCGGTTCGCGGGTCCACAACGCTGGGGCCGATCGAGTACCCCGGGTCGCTGCGATGCACCCATTGAATGACGTGATATCGTGCATCCATGGGGTCCATGTCGTCCGGCATGTCCTCGACGCGGAACGCGTCGCGGAACCCAGCTGCTTCGAACACGGCGTTCCACCACTCCGCCCCCTCAACGAACGCCGACCGGTAGGGCTCCGGAATCGCGCGGTCCAGGTAGTACACGATGGGCTCCACCGGGGCCGACACCGCCGCCTCGGGATTGCGCTTTAGCAGGCGGTGCCGCGCGATGTACCGCTGTTCGTACCGCTGATCCAGTGACCGGCTGAAATCGAAGAACGTCGTCCCGAAGTACCCGATGCGCGGATCGGCGACTCTCGGCGTATATCCGGGCTCCGGGAGCCGGACCAACGAATGGTGCTGCCGCACGGTGATCGCATGCCCACTCGGTGCATGCTGGGCTATCTGCCGGCTGGGTTCATCGGTCGTGAAGCTGAGCTGGACCTCGATCTCGGTGTTCGTGGGAAACGCGCGCGTGCGCGGGAGATAGACGCGGCTCCGCTCGATGTCGAGCCGGTACGAGCCGAGGTCCCGGTCCCGCAGTGTCCCGCTGACGTCGATATGGTCGTCCAGAAAATGTTCGGTCGCGTCCACGAGCGCGCGGTCACCGGATTCGGCCACGATCGCAAACGCCGCCATGGTAGACGTGGGGAACGACTCCGATACGGACCGGCGGAGTGCAACGTTGTCGGTCCCGCCTGCTCGGAAACGGTGGTTCTCGAAGACGAGAAACGCTTTCGGTCCGGTCCGTTCGAAGTGCGCAATCGCTTCGCCCGCGATCATGCCACGGTCGAGTCCGATACTGGTGCTGCCAATGCCGGTGGCAAGCGACGTCAAGTAGAGGAACTCCTCACCCCACGCCTCGATTTCGAGAAAGAGCCGTCCGCCGGCCGGGTCCCAGTAGAACGGGACGTATCCGTCATGCCGCTCCATGCCCTGCGTGTATTCGACAATTGGGTCCTGGGCGGAGGTCGCGGTGGCAAGGGCCGCCGAGGCAACAAGGGCGAGCGTGGTCGTACGGAACATCGGGACTCCGAGGCTTGGACGGGTGTGCTGGTAGTGTGGAAGCTGGCGAGAGGTGTGCCGGAGTGGAAGGCACCACGGCTTTCACCGCTCGATCGGGCGCGTCGATCGCCATCTCCGGTCCTCAGAGCGTCGTGGCCGACGTCAGGTTCACCCCATCGGCGGCAAAGACCTCGCCGTCGACGACGTAAGACAACAATGCCGGGGAGGTGAGTTAGGCGCAGTTGGTCTTCATGCTTTTCTCCTGTCGACGTTAAATTGTTATGATGCAATACGTTATGAGGATCGGTGTTCAAACCTGTAAGGTATGTCTGCAGGGCAACGCATGAATGACACGTCCGTTTCAATCGTTGGTGAGGGACTTGGGGGCGAACCGCTCCTGCCGAAGTCGAGAGGCGGAGTTCGTTGACCGCCGTCGAGGCGGTACTGGCCTTCGCCGTCGTGATGCTGATGGTTGTCGTCGTGTTCCTTGTGCTGCAGGCGCGGGGGGCGGCCAGTCAGCAACTGCGCAGTGACCTCCAGGCGCTCGGACAGCGGGTAGAGGCGCTGGCGTCGGTGAGCGGTGAACTCCCACGGACGGTTGCGGAGGGAGCGGCGTTGCAGGCGCGATCCCTTGCGGACGTGAAGGAGAACCTGGGGCGCCTGGCCGAGGCGACAGCCCGCCTGGAGGTCATGGGCCAGTCGGTCACGGAAGTCCGGGATTTGCTCAAGGTCCCCCACCTGCGGGGCACGGTTGGCGAAGTGTGGTTGGAGGAACTGCTGCGACAGGTCTTCCCGCCGTCGCAGTTCGCCATGCAGTACACGTTGCCGACCGGGGAACGCGTCGATGCCGTGGTCTTCGTGGGGGACCGGGTGGTGCCGATCGACGCGAAGTTCCCACTCGAGTCCTGTCAGCGCATGATGCGGGCGGAGGCGGGGGACGTCGCCAGGGAGCGCCGAGCGTTCCGCCGCGCGCTCCACGAACGGATCGACGAAATCGCGGACAAGTACATCCGCCCGGCCGACGGGACGTTCGACTTCGCCTTGATGTACGTCCCGGCTGAGGCGGTGTATTACGAGGCCGTCGTGCGGGAAGAGCCGGGCGAGAACGACACCAGCATCGTCGAATACGCGATTGGGCGCCGAGTGCTCCCGGTTTCCCCGCACACGTTCTATGCCTTCCTCACCGTTGTCCTGCACGGCCTGCGCGGTCTCGAGGTGGAACGAGGGGCACGGGAGATCCTCGATTCGCTCAGTGCGCTCGAGATGCAACTGGACGCCTATCGGAAGAGCTTTGAGTTGGTCGGACGGCATCTCGATCATGCAGGGCGGCAGTACCGGGAGGCGCAGCGTCTCTGGGAACGCGTCACCGCGCGGGTCGACACGCTGGCCAGCATCGGTGCCGACGACACCGACCGTATGCGACCGCGCGAGCCCGAGCCGCCGCAGATCGAAGAGGGGTGACGCGGCGTGGCCGGCGGGCGCGCCTAAAGAATCCTCAAAGTCCCTTCACAGTGGTATCACGGTTGGGATGGTAGCCGTTACCGTCATTCTGAGGGCGACGAGGGAGGGCGGGTGCACCGCCAACTGAAACGGTCTCGGCATGGGTGGATGCGGGGCAGGGAATACGAATCGGGCGCCGGGCTCCGGGCCACCGGAGCCCGGCGCTCGTGCCGTTTTGGGGCACATTTCGTGCGCCCGGCGTGAAGGCACCACGAGAAGTGTCCGCTTGGTTATGTTCGGTCGCAGGCATGTGGGCCGCGCGGTGTGAGGGGTTGGGACGCGGATCCGGGGTGGAATCGCTCCCGATCGATGAACCACGATCTCAATGGAGGCGGGAGGGAGACTCATGAGCGACTACGTCGCGCAGTTGATGGCGAGCGTCAAGGCAAAGAACCCGGCGGAGCCTGAATTCCACCAAGCTGTCCAGGAGGTGGCCGAGGCCGTACAGCTGGTCTATGAGCGTCATCCCGAGTACCGGTCAGCCAAGATCCTCGAACGGATCATCGAGCCCGAGCGGGTCATCCTCTTTCGCGTGCCGTGGGTCGATGACGCCGGGGAT
>JBDHJO010000192.1:0-5285 GCA_039586875.1 Gemmatimonadota bacterium
CCCTCTTTCGCGACCCTGCGCGTGATGCGATGATTGGTACGACCACACGGCGAGGCTCCTCCGATGAAGCAGTATCAGGCAGTGATCATTCGCCTCCAGGGCAAGTCGCGCGACGATGAGGACGCGATCACCGACCTGCTGAACGAGCGTGCCCGCATGGGGTGGTCCGACCACGCGCTCCACCCGCTGGCAGGTGGCCGATTGCTGATCATCTTCTCGCGCACCGCCTGACACTCGGCCGGCGGCCGTACCGCTACCGGAGCGGCGGCGGCGTACCCCACAACCGAATCTACACGAAGCCGGAGATGCACCATGACTGACGCTGTGCCGCAGCGCCTCGCGTCGCGTCGCGCGTACGACGGTCGACTCATCAACGTGGACGTGGACACCCTCGAAGCACCTGACGGCTCCACCTTCGAGCTGGAGATGATCCGGCATCCGGGGGCAGCCGCCGTGGTACCGCTCCTCGACGATCCCCACGCCGACGACCCGAGTGTCCTGCTGATCAGGCAGTACCGATATGCAGCGTCGGCGACGATCTGGGAGGTCCCGGCGGGCGTCCTCGAACCGGGTGAAGAGCCGTCGGCATGTGCGCGGCGTGAGCTGACAGAGGAAACCGGTGCCGTGGCCGGGCGCATCGAGCACTTGGCGACGGTCTACACGACCCCCGGGTTCACGGACGAGCAGATTCATCTCTTCCTGGCCACGGAGCTGAAGAGCGGGGAACCAAACCATGAGGATGATGAGTTCATAGAGGTGCGGGCCGTGCCGATGAGCGAGGTGCTGGGGATGATTAAGGACGGCCGGATCGTCGACGCCAAGACCGTCGTAGCGCTGTTGTACGTGGCAGGGTACACCATGCAGATGTGAGGACGGGGTGTCCTCGCGGACGGACAGGTGTTGAGAATTGCGACACCTTGTGCTGTGGGCTGTCGCGACGCCGTAAACCATTTTATGACAAAAGCTTGGTGTGGTTCCAGGCGGGGCGGGATGCAGCTAGGTACGGGTCCTGCGCTGTACGACGCTGGAAGGGAGGGTCGGGTAGCGAACTTTTTCGTCCGACGCGGCACCGCAGGATCGGGTGCCAGGGAGTCTTCGACATGACTGCAGGCATCGACACCCGGCAGCGGGTTGCCCCCGCCGCCCGAGGGCCCGCCTACACCGAGCACCAGGAGCTACGCGAACTGGCCGACTCGGGTGTGGTGCAGGCCTATCTGGATGGTCGGGCCCGCGCGTTCGATGAACTCGTGGACCGATACCAGAAGCGACTCCTCAACTTCGTCTACCGCACGATCGGTGATCGGGAGCGGGCGGAGGATCTGGTGCAGGAGGTCTTCATCCGCGTGCACCGGCACCTCCATCGGTTCGATCAGAACAAGAAGTTCTCGACGTGGATTTACACGATCGCGTCCAACCTTGCCAAGAACGAACTGCGGAACCGGAGCCGGAGTCCGTTGGTCCTGTTCCAGACGATCAAGAAGAACTGGGAGGCAGATCATCGTCCCCTGCAGTTCGAGGACAAACAGCATCGTCCGGAAGACCTCTACCGCAAGCGCCACCTCCGGGAGTTGGTGGAATGGGCGGTCGCCAAGCTCCCTGAGCACCACCGCGTGGTGTTCGTGTTGCGAGAGCTGGAGGGCAAAACGTACGAGGAGATTGCCGAAATCACCGACTGTAATCTCGGAACCGTGAAGAGTCGCCTGAATCGGGCGCGGAACCGCTTTGCGCAGATTATTGGGCCACATATCGACTGAACATCCGACATACCGATTCGAAGCGCCGGCCGGTCCCTCGTGTGGAACTCGGCCGGCGCTTTCACGTCGGCCCCGGGTGCACCGTGGAACTTCCCTGACCTGGTCAGGTATCATGCGTTGATTTGAACCCTCGGTCGACGATGCGCTGCACCGAATTTCTCGAACTCTACTCCGACTTTCGCGACGGCCGGGTGCAGGATTCTGCTCTGGAGCGCAGGGTGCGCGATCACCTGGCGACATGTCCCGCGTGCATGGCGTACGACGCCAGGGTCTCGCGCGGTGTCTGCGTGCTCCGGACGCTCAGCGACCTTGAGCCCAGTCCCGGGTGGCGACGCGCACTGGCGCGGCAGGTCGGCACCCGACGGCTGCAACTCGAACGGCCCGTGGAGCCCGCACCGGCTGGGGTCATGGTGGGCCTGATGGTCGCGACGGCGCTCATCCTCCTTCTGTGGACCGGGCACGCACCGGACGCGAACCTGAACACCGTCGCATCCCAAGCAGCCGAACCCGCCCCAGCTACCGACCCACCGCTTCCCGCCATCGTCGCCATCCCCAGCCCGCCGTTCGTGAGCTTCACCCAACTCACGGCACCGTCGTTTCGAGCCGAGTGGCGCACCCCCGGAAGCCAAGAAGAGACGTTGGTCGGCTGGTCGAGCGACGGACGCTAGTCGGCGTGGCTTTCTTCACCATCTGAGACGCGGTAACTTCCGCCTGCTATGGCGGCACCGCTCACATTCGACTCCGCGTACCGCCGCATTCGGCGTGGAGATCTCGATCCCGTTTACTACCTGACCGGCGACGAAGACGTCCTCAAGGACGAACTCATCGCGCTCCTCGTCGATGCGGTCGTGGACGACGGCACGCGCGACTTCAACCTGGATGTACGCGGCGCCGCAGACGTCGACGCCGAGACCTTCAACGCACTGGTCGAGACGCCGCCGATGTTGGCCGAACGGCGATTGGTGGTGGTGCGACACGTCGACCAGTGGCGCAAGAACTCGAAGGTGTGGCAGGTCTTGGAGGCCTATGTTGCGCGACCGTCGCCGACCACGGTGTTGGTGATGACCGCGGGCTCGAAGACGGTCGCGGCGCTGACCAAAGGATCGACACATGTGCCGATCCAGCCCCTGCGACCCGATCGTCTCCTGAAGTGGGTGGCTATGCGGGCGGAGCGGGCCGGCGTGGCGTTCTCTGAGGAGGCGGTTGAACACCTGGTGGCGGCGGTCGGCCCTGATCTCGCCTTCTTGGGCATGGAAATCGAAAAGCTGGCGACGGCAAGCACAGGAGAGCCGCTTACCCCGGCTGTGGTTGCCGACTTCGTTGGTGTCCGACAGGGTGAGA
The DNA here is from genome assembly GCA_039586875.1 of Gemmatimonadota bacterium. Lineage (GTDB taxonomy): Bacteria > Gemmatimonadota > Gemmatimonadetes > Gemmatimonadales > GWC2-71-9 > JAOTVV01. The sequence goes on from JBDHJO010000192.1 coordinate 3,096, forward strand.
CGGTCGACGATTGGGTTGCAGCCGTGTTGATGCGCGACATTCCGCGCGCACTGCGCTTGGTGCGGCCGGTGCTCTCCACGGCCGGCACCAGCGGCGTGCGGTTGCTGATCAGCCTGGGGCCGTCGCTGCTCGGCCTCGCCATTGCCAGGAGTTTGCTGGATGCCGGGCGCCGGGGCCGTGACGCGGAACGGGCCATCATGGACCACCTCAAGGCCGCTCGGCCGTTCGGGCTCGGCCCGTGGGGCCGCGTTGCGACCGACTGGGTACGATGGGCTCCGCGATGGAGTCCTGACGAGCTGGAGGAGGCGATGCGTGCCGCCTGGGAGGCGGATCGTGCGCTCAAATCCACGACGATCACCGACGAGGCTGGAGTCCTCTCCGACATGCTGCTCAAACTGAGCGTTCGCGAGGCCGCATGAAGCGCATTCTCATCGTCCTGGTATTGGGTTGTCTCGCAAGCCGGGCCGCTGCACAGCAGGATTCGGCGCTGATCGCCGGCGTGCAACTCGCCACCGAGGGCCACGGCGACTCGGCCCGTGCGGTGGTGGCACGGCGACTGGCGAGCCTGGTCCCGTCCGACACCCTGTATGCCGAGGCGCTCTATGCGGCCGGCATCGTGTCCGACGATGCGACACGGGCGATGAATTACTTCCGGCGGGTCAGTATCGAGTACGCCGCCACGGGGTGGGCAGATGACGCCCTGTTGCGGATGACGCAACTCGCGTTCGCAGGAGGAGACGCAGGCGCGAGCTTGCGGGCCGCCGAGAAGATCCTGTCCGACTACCCCGACAGTGAAGTGCTGGCAGAGGCGCAGTTTTGGGCAGGTCGGGCACTTCTGGAGTTGGGCAACCCGCAGGACGGTTGCATGCGCCTCGGCGAGGCGGAGGCCGGGGCCGGAGAGAACATCGAGCTCACCAACCGCGCGCGCTATCAACTCCAACGCTGCGCTGCACTCGCGCGGGGCGACACCACGGAAGCCGCCGCACCTGACGCACCGGCGACCACACCGGGCCAGCCCGTCTATACCGTCCAAGTTGCGGCCGTCGGGACGGCTGTCGCGGCGGACGAGTTGATGCGCTCGCTGCACAGCTCGGGGTACGACTCACACGTCGTGCGCGCGCCGGACGGGTTGTTCAAAGTGCGGGTAGGACGTTACGGCGGGCGCCAAGAAGCACAGCAGGTGGCAAGCGAGCTGAAGTCCAAACTGGGCGGCCAACCCTTCGTGGTGGAAGAGCAGTGACGCCACGCGCGGCCGGCGGTGCAGGCGATACGCCCCTGATGCAACAGTATCGGGAGATCAAGGCGCAGCACACCGACGCCGTGCTCTTCTTTCGTATGGGCGACTTCTACGAGATGTTCCTGGAAGACGCCAAGCTCGCGGCCCGCGAGCTCGGGTTGACGCTCACCACCCGAAACAACGGCGGGGCAGCCAACGTGCCGCTCGCGGGCGTGCCGGTGAAGGCCGCCGCAGAATACCTGCGGCGACTCGTCGAACTCGGACACCGCGTCGCGATCTGCGAGCAGGTGGAAGACCCCAAGCTCGCCAAAGGCCTTGTGCGTCGCGAGGTCGTCGAGATCGTGAGCCCCGGCGCCGTCGTCGGTCACGATTGGCTCGACGGCGGGCGCAACAACTTCTTGGTTGCCCTGGCCCCGGGCACCCCGACCGGCCTCGCCGCGCTCGATCTCTCCACCGGGGAGTTCGTTCTCGAAACGGTCGACCCGGCCGACGTCGAGGCGACCGTCGCCCGGTACGACCCGCGAGAGATCGTCGTGCCACAGGAGACCGCGCTACCCCAGCTCCACGACGCCGGGGTCGTGACCGAGCGGGAGAGCTGGGACTTCGACCCGTCGCAGGCGAGCGACGACCTCGCCCGACACTTCGGACTTCGCGACCTCGACGGACTCGGCATCACCGACGGCGACATCCCGGCGGTCGGCGCCGCCGGTGCAATTCTCCGTTATGCGACCGAGCTCCAGCCCGCGGGGCTACCTCCGCTCGCCCACCCAGTCGTTCGGCGGGGCGGCTCGACGATGCCGCTCGACGAAATGACGCTGAGGAATCTGGAACTGGTGGAGCCGCTCCGCGCCGGCGAGCGCGGCAACACACTGCTCGAGGTGATCGATCGCACCGTCACGGCCATGGGCACGAGACTCATGCGCCAGTGGCTGCTCGCCCCCCTCAGAGACGTG
>JBDHJO010000193.1:0-5478 GCA_039586875.1 Gemmatimonadota bacterium
GTGCTGGCCAGCACGGTCCTGTTCGAGACGCTCCGCGCTATTGAAGGTGACTGGTTCGGCATTCTCGTGGGGCTCGAGATGGTCTTCATCACGGTCTTCCTCGGCCTTGGGGTCGCACGGGCATCACAACTCGTCACCCAGGCCAGGGATCTGTTGAAGACGGGGTATGGGCACCGCGCGCTCCGTGCAGCCATCGAGTTGAGCGAGCGCGAAGCGGCGCTCGAAGAGGCCGAGCGACCTTCGACGGTAACGGGTCCGTGGGTGACGGTCGGGGTTGGGGTCGGGATCACCGCCCTCGGTGTCGCGACCGGCGTGGTGCTGGAGAACGACATCGGCGTCGTCATCGGCATGGCGTCGGCGATCGGAGCGCCGATGATCACGATTCGCCGACTGTGGTCTCGGATTGGTGCACCGAAGTGGTGGCGAAAGTTGCTGAAGGGTCGTGTCGGCAAGCTTGCCTTCCGGCTTGGCGGAGTTGGCCTCGCCGGTTCCGCCGATGCGTTGCCGGCGGCGGGGGAGCGCACGGAGATGGCGCTCGGCGACGCCGCTGATGAGCTGTTTGCGGCACTTCCCAAGGAACAGCGGGAGCGGATCGGCAACGTACCGGCGGTCGTTGCGAGGCTCGAAGCGGACGCGCTTGCGCTGCGAGAGCGGATGGATGATCCCGGCGTTGCCGAGCGGTTCGCGACGGTCGTGGCCGCACTCGAGACGCTACGTATGGACCTCCTCCGTCTGACTGCCGGTGCCGCGTCGCCGGATGAGCTGACCCAGGACCTCGAGGCAGCTCGTCGTGTCGGTGCGGAGATCGACGCCGAAGTAGCCGGTGTTCGAGAGGTGCAGGAAATCCTGCACCACCCAACACCTCCGACCGACTAGTCCGACCTCTCCAACCGGGTCCGCGACCCCGCCGTCAGATCCCCACCCCTCCGAAGGGGATCCCCGCCAGGCGTACCATGTCGTGGTCCCACGTCGTGAGATCGTTGATGCTGAACTCCCGCAGGTGACCGTGGCCGCAGGCGCGGGCCAGGACCTGCATCAGGTGAACCGACGCTTCGAAGAATCGAGCGAGCCGGTCGGCGGCGGCATCGACCGGGAGGCGCGACCGGAGGTGCGCCCGCTGCGTGGCGATGCCGACGGGGCAGTTGTTGGTGTGGCAGGCACGCATGGCAATGCATCCGATCGCCTGCATCGCGGAGTTTGAGATGGCGACGCCGTCGGCACCCAGGGCGAGCGCCTTGGCGAAGTCAGCCGGCGTGCGAAGACCGCCGGTGATGATCAATGTCACGTCCGAGGCACCCACCGCGTCCAGGTGGCGTCGTGCTCTCGCGAGAGCCGGAATCGTCGGTACGGAGATGTTGTTCCGGAAGATCAGCGGCGCCGCACCCGTTCCGCCTCCGCGCCCATCGAGGATGATGTAGTCGACGCCGATCTCCAGCGCGGCGTTGATGTCCTCCTCGATGTGCTGGGCGGACAACTTGAAACCGATCGGAATGCCGCCGGTGGCGTCGCGGACCTCGTCGGCGAAGGCGCGGAAGTCGGCCGGCGAGGTCCAGTCGGGGAATCGGGCAGGCGATACGGCGGCCGTGCCCGGTTCGAGCGCGCGCACCTCGGCGATCTTGCCTTGGACCTTGTCACCGGGCAGGTGGCCGCCGGTGCCGGTTTTCGCCGCCTGTCCTCCCTTGAAGTGCAACGCCTGCGTGCGCTGCACCTTTTCCATCGAAAACCCGAACCGCGCCGACGCGATCTCATAGAGGTAGCGGCTGCATTCGTCCTGCTCCTCCAGCAACATGCCGCCTTCCCCGGACGCGATGGCGGTGCCGGCCTGCTCCGCTCCCCGGGCCAAGGCGACCTTTGCCTCCTCGGACAGAGCGCCGAAGCTCATGTCGGACACGAAGATTGGAATGTCCAGGCGAAGAGGCCGCTTGGCACCCGGGCCGATCACGAGATCGGTGCCGACGGGGGTGTCGTCGAGCTTCGGGGGCGTCGCGAGCTGGGCGGTAACGAACTGAATGCTCGCCCACTGCGGCAACTCGGGACCCGGTACCCCCATGGCTGAGACGGGGCCATGTGCACCGCCCAACCCGTTTGCCGCGAGCCCGTGGATCTCGCGCGTATGGGGTTCCTCTGGGGTCCCATGGACGTCCTGATAGGCGCCCTGGTAGGCGTCGCGGTCGTACGGCTGCGGGTGCGCACGCTCCCACTCCGCGATCTCCTCTTCATCCACCCAGACACCACCGTCCTCGATCCATGCGGTGAACTTCTGAAGACGTTCCGCATTGTTGTATGAACTCACGCCGGAGCTGAACTGGAAGTCCCACTGGTGGACACCGCAGATCAGGTTCTCGCCCTGGATGCTCCCGTCGGCGAGAAGCGCGCCGCGATGGAGACAGCGCCCGTAGAGCACCGAGACATCGTCGTCATAGCGAACGACCACGAGATCGACATTGCCGACCAGGGCATACGTCGGCGTCCGGTCCTGCAGTTCACTCCACTTGAGAATCTTGAGCTTCCGCATGACACCAACTTCCGGGAGGGGTGTTGGGGGATACACGTGTACGAGCAGGGGTATGCTGCTGACCTCTCAAGAAAGCCCGAGAGGAATGATGGTCAAGGTTTGAATGCCATGTTGCCATGAGCCCCTCGTCCTCAGACAACCTGAGAAGGCAGTCGAACGACGCGTCCGAAATGGCCTGCCGGGTCTGCGATCTCTGGGCAGCCGTATTCTGCTGAATATCCAGTTCGACGAACACCAGGGATGCGACAACCGCTGCCGCGGAGATCATCTCCAACGCGGTACCGGTCTCGCCCCTCGTGACGAGCTCCGCAAAGAGCTGGTGAGTTCGCGACTTGCTGAGTCTGAAGGATCCCCAGGCGAGACCGAGGGCGAGAACGGGGGCCGAAACGGCCAGCATCACGAGGCGTTTGGTCATGGCCTCTCGGTTCGCCCAATGCACGCTATAAGCATCCGAACTGACCGCACATCACCGGCTCCATCGCAGACCGCGTGCCACCCACGCTCGTCGCGTGCATACGCTAGTTAGGCCGCACGGGCAACTGCGCGATTGGCCTTCAAGTAGCTGTACAGCATCAGCAAGAGAATGCCTGCCAACACCACTGACCGCGCGACAACCTGAACCAAGGGAAGCTGCCCGGCCATACCAGCGGCGATACCCGAAGCCATCAGACCGGGTATCAGGGGAAAGACAGTGAGCAGCAGGATTCCCCTGCGCTCCACTGGCTTCCTATCCCCCCAGATCAGGAGAACCGTCCAGGCAAGCATCAACGCAGCGGCCAATCCCATTGGATAGCGGAAGTCGGACTCGCCCATCCGGGCAGGGATCAGAATCGCAACTGTCGCCACTGCATCAGCGACAGCACCCACCCAGTAGCTCAACCTCAGCCATCTGACGTGACTCATCGTCTCTCCCGGCAAGTCAGCTGCCGCCGTTCCGGTATCGCCCCGCTGCGATTACTCGGCCTCGGGTAGTGGAGCGTTGCTACAGAACATGTTAGAAGCCGCCTTCCAGGCTGCGCCTCGCTTTTCCCATGACATCAGAAAGCTCATGGTTTCTGTCGATCCGCCGTCGGGCGAGTCAAACGTCAGGGCAAACGTACCCCAGACCGTCGCCAGGTCGCCTGATTCGCTCACACGAACGCTGGTCACGTCGGCGGTCAGTCCGCTGAACGGGAGCTCGAAGAACGCCGCAAAGAGAGGGCGGATGCCTGCGGTGCCGATGACCGGGGGAGTGTTCGGCGCAAGCCACACGGCATCCTGCCAGATCAGATCCATAACAGCATCCAGGTTCCTCGTTCGCTCGGCCTCGACCATTTCGTCGCAGACCCTTCTGACCTGCTCTGCAGACAGCGATGTGGCGGTAGGAGTCATGTGCCAATCCCATGTTGGAGTTGGAAGTCCGCACCCAGAGCTGCCGGCGGCTGCCTGCCGTGCGAGCTTCGCAGCGGTCAGCTACTCGTATCTATACATATCTACGCGACCGGCCGTGCCGGAAAGCTCCTGACGCGTGTTAGGTGGCAATGTTGGCGGTCCAGATCTCGCAACCGCAGAGTCACTCGTGCGCTCGGAGTCGGTGCCCAAGCCATACCGCGAGCCGCGCCGGTAGGTCGGGGTGAACGTCCAACAGATCAGTCGCGTGGGCGTCTCCCGGGAGGATCTCAACTTGGACGTGCTCACTCCGCGCCTGAACCGCGACGGTGATATCCTGCAAGAACTCATCGTTGTTGGACGCCACAAACAACCAGGGTACGCCACTCACATCGATGGCGTCAATCGAGGCGTCGCTGAACGAGCCCGGGGACAGCGCGACGTACGCAGCGGCGTACTGAAAGCGCCGTCCCGCCTCCGCCATCTCTTCGCCACTGTAACTCGCTCCGACGACGCCAATGCGATCGGCGTCGATGCCGGGATACGCCCGGAGGAACTGGTGCGCGGCCCAGACATCGGCCTCCGCATTCCATATCAACGATCTTGCCGATTCGCTGCCAGGGACAAACTGACCCCGGTTCGTGCTCTCGCCGTGGCCGCGCAAGTCCAACCGCAGTGAGGCAATCCCTCGATCGGCTAGATGGCGCGCAAGCAGCTCATAGGCATCACGATTCCCGGCCGCCTTGTTGAGTAGTAGCACAGCGGGCACCGGCTGGTCCGCGGCTGGCAACACAATCTCTCCGACCAGCTCCCAGCCCTCAGATTCCACTTCAACGCGAGCGCCGCCTGCGCCCTGTACCGCAGCACTGACGTGCGCGAGACAGCACATGACAACGCCTACAGACACGGCGTTCACGACGCGATCTCAATTGGCTGGTTCATCGCCACTAACGACTTTGGCATTGTGTTGCCCGACTACAATGCCGACCCGGGCCGCGAGGTGCAAGCCGAGTGCCCCGGGGTCCTCCGGCTACCGCGTCATCAGTAATTCGTCGGTAGGTTGCACCGGCGATGAAGTGTCGTTAGCAGTCGCTCGGTCATGGGCCGGCGTATGCGGGTTGCCGTGACGACCCCTGTCACCGATTCCGCGCCACAAGGGACCAACGCACGGCGGCGCGTGCGCACGGGTAGGTTTCACACAAACGACGTTGCCTCGAAGAGCGCTCCACCTCGCCGGAGGTCGTGATGCACCGCCTGGTCGCATGTCTGATGCTGGTCGCCGCCACACCCAACCTGTCGGCACAGGGATACCTCTCCGCCGCACTCCAGGAACGGCTGACCGCCCTCCACGCCGAGAGCGGAGCACCCGGCATCACCGCGGCGGTCGTCCTCGAGCGGTCGTCCTCGAGGACGGCACCGTGCTGGCACTCGCCGCGGGACGGAGCGACACGATCGTTGGCCGAGCAATGACGCCTGCGGACCGCATGCTCCAGGGCAGCGTCGGCAAGACCTACGTCGCCGCGGTCGCCCTCCAGCTCGTGAGCGACGGACGGCTCGACCTCGACGCCAAGGTGTCCGCCTACCTCGGCGACGAG
>JBDHJO010000194.1:0-5233 GCA_039586875.1 Gemmatimonadota bacterium
GAACATCGGCAGCGTGACCATCGAAGGCGTCGAGCAGAGGCGGTTGTCCTTCTCCGTGGCGACTACAGACTTGGCCGTGGTGTCCGACTCCCTCGAGGCGGCGGAGTTTGAGGTCGTCGACACCGCGGCGGTCAAGGTCCGCCTGCCGCGCGTGGTGCGGGTGTCGGCCGGTGCATGGGCGAACAGTTTCCTGCAACTGGATGCGACCGCCTCGATTCCCGCCGGCGGGGATTTCGAGCTACCGCTGGCCGTCGATCTGTGGTCCACCTGGCGGTTCGTACCGGCCCTGCCGCTGCGATTGGGCATGGTGCTTGGCGGCACCAGCGGGATCGGATATACCGCGGGGGTGGGTGTGGAGACGGGGAACTTCTACTTCGAAGTCCTCGGCGGCTCCTTCGGCGGGCTGTTCGAGAACGCCACCGGAGTGGCTGGCCGTTTCGCACTGGGGGTCTTCTTCTAGCGCCACGTCCATCGGGCCCCTGCGGCATCGGGTTATATTTCCCAGATGTACAAAATCAACTTTCTCTCCAGGATAGCGCTGCCCGGCCGCGTCGGAGCAGCGCTGATGCTCGTAGCGGTTCTCGCGTGCAACCCGAAGCCCGACGAGATGTCGCACGTGGAACCGTCCACCTCGACAGTCGTGCACGAGCCGGAGCCCGGCGAGACCTATTTCCAGAACATCCGCCAGCTCACCTTCGGTGGACAAAACGCCGAGGCGTATTGGTCGCCGGACGGCACGCAGCTGATCTTTCAGCGGATGACCACTGACTCGACGTGCGACCAGCAGTACATCATGAACGCCGACGGCAGTGACCTGCGAATGGTGTCGAACGGTCTGGGTCGCACCACGTGCGGGTACTTCTACGACGGCGGAGCGCGGGTCGTGTACTCGAGTACGTTCCACGCGAGCGAGGCCTGCCCCCCGACCCCGGACATGAGCCGCGGGTACGTGTGGGCGCTCTACGACTTCGACATCTACACCAGCAACCCCGACGGCAGCGACCTGCAGAACATCTTCAGCACGCCGGGTTACGACGGCGAGGCGACCCTGTCACCCGACGGTAGCCGCATCGTGTTCACGTCGACGCAGGGTGGGGATCTGGACATTTACACGATGAATGTCGACGGCAGCGATGTCCGCCAGCTCACGACCACCCTCGGGTACGACGGCGGTCCGTTCTACTCCCACGACGGCAGCATGATCGTGTACCGGGCAGGGCGGCCGGATACCCCGGAGGCCGAAGCCGACTACCGTGCGCTCCTGGCCGACAACAAAGTGCGTCCGAGCAACATGGAAGTCTGGGTCATGAACGCTGACGGGACGGAACAGCGGCAGGTCACGAACCTTGGTGGTGCGAACTTCGCGCCGTTCTTCCACCCCGACAACAAGCGGATTCTCTTCTCGTCCAATCACGAGGACCCGCGTGGGCGGAATTTCGACCTCTTCCTCGTTAACCTCGACGGCACCGGTCTCCAAAAGGTGACGACGCACGACGATTTCGACGGGTTTCCGATGTTTTCTCCCGACGGCACGAAACTCGTCTTCGCGTCCAACCGTCACGGGTCCGTGCCCGCGGAGACGAACATCTTCGTCGCCGACTGGGTAGAACCCTAGGACTGGTTGCCGGGAGTGATGGTGTCGCAAGCATCAGAGCCGCAGCCGCGGCAGAAGAAGCGTCCGACCGCGGCAAAGCAGACCGCATCGCAGAGCGCGAAGGAGTGGATGAAATCGATCCTCATCGCGCTCGTGATCTGGTTCTTCGTGCGCTCACTGCTCGTCGAGGCGTTTCGCATTCCGTCGGGCAGCATGGAGAACACGCTGCAGATCGGCGACTTTCTGTTCGTCAACAAGGCGCTCTACGGCGCGGAGGTGCCGCTTGTCCACCGGCGGCTCCCGGCGTTTCGGGATCCCGCGCGTTTCGACATCGTGATCTTCGACTCCCCCGAAGAGGAAGGCGTGAACGTCGTCAAGCGCGTGATCGGCATGCCCGGCGATACCCTGGCGATGATCAACGGCAAGACGGTGGTCAATGGCGACGTGCTCGAAGAGCCGCACGCGATCAACGTGCGGTCGAGTTACGATCCTCAGGATCCCCGCATGCGCGAGTGGCAGGCACGGTACCTGGCTGAGGGCGATCGGCAGACGTATCGGCCGTCCTTGAAGAACTGGGGTCCGCTCGTCGTTCCGCCGGACTCGTTTTTCGTGATGGGAGACAACCGCAACAACTCGTACGATAGCCGCTATTGGGGTTTTCTCGGGCGCGACCGTGTGTCGGGCCGCCCCTTGTTCATCTACTACAGCTTCGACAAGACGAGCGTGATGCCCCTGCCGTTTCTCACGGGCATCCGGTGGGGGAGGCTCTTCTCCACGCCTGATTGAGCGAACCGGAGCACGACTGCCGGCGGAGGGGCGGATGCTAGGGGGCGTCCGCCCCTTTTCGTACGCCCAGAAACTCTTGCGGCGAAATGTGGCATCTTTGGGTTATTCGGTTTTGTGATAAACCAGATTTTGCGTTTTGTTTAATTCTTCTAATATTGTTTGTCATGATGACGCCAAAGCTTGATCAGGTTGACTTGCGCATTCTCGCTGCCCTGCAGGATGACGCCCGTATCGGGTATCAGGAACTTGGCGATTCGGTTGGGCTCAGTGCTGCCGCCGTGTTCCAGCGGGTGCGGAAGCTCGAGGAAGGGGGCGTACTTGCCGGGTATCATGCCGAGGTCGACCCTGCAGCACTCGGGCGATCGCTTGTGGCGTTCATCCATGTCGTGCCGGGCCCTGGCGCCGATACGGAGCGGCTGCGCGACCAGTGGCGCGCCATGACCGACGTGCAGGAGTGTCATCTCATGACCGGGGCTGTGGGGTTCCTCCTGAAGGTGCGCGTCGGAGGTCCACCCGATCTGGAGCCAATGCTGGATGCGGCGCGTCGTGCAGGGTGCGAGGTGAGGGTAGAGCTCGCGCTCGCCACGGTGGTGGAACACCGCCGTGTTGCCGTGTTCTAGACTCCCTCGAGTTGCCGACGTGCGGGGTCAGCGTGACGCCCGCGTCGCGCCTCGCCGTCGCCTCAGCTTCCGATGAGTTCCTTCTCGGATGGCTGCGTCACGTTCTGCGGGATGTAGACGGCCTGTCGGCCGCACTTACCGCACCGCAGCGTGACCTGACGATGACTGAGTGCACGGGCTTTCGGCAGCCGCCGCTTCGGACTCCGCTCGATACCGCCGTTGCCGCAGGACGGACACACAAGCGGTTCACGATCGCGGTCGGCTAGGATGAGCTGCAGGGCCTCAGGGGCCCGGAATTCTTTGATGCCTCGACGTCCCACGAAATCCACTCCATCTTGCTGCTCCGCAGGGAATCTATCCCGATTCGAGCGCACTGCCAAATTGCGTGGATTCGGGCCGTATCGACCCTTGACGGCCCGCAATTTGCGGCACACTGTCGAGGAAACGGACTCCAACGAGGAGTAGCACCATGCCGTCGTCAGACGAGCCCGGTGGTGACTTCGTCAAGGTCGCCGAGGTCGAAATCGATGCGGTTCAGCCCGGTCGGGCAGGCTTCGTGCTCACCGGCCGCGCGAGCGACGGAGCGGAGTATCGGCTCGAGGTAGATCTCGAGATGCCGGTTGATCAGCGGACACGAGCGGTCATTGCAGAATTGCTGGCCCAGTCGGATTGGCGGATTCAACGGCGAGCACACCAGCCTTTTCAAACGAGGCGGCTCCATGACCAGCGAAAGACGGTGAAATCGCCGGTGACGGAGTCGCCTGAGAAACAACGCAAGCCGTTGTAAAACAACTACTTGAGCTGCTTCAGCCTTGGAGGGGGTCGGCTTGACGCCGACCCTTTGTGTAGGTAGCTTGGCGGCCGGCACTCCGAGAGGATCTCATGGCACGCGAGCTAGGTGGCTCACAGATCTCTGCGCTTCTGGAATCGGTTCCGGGCATCGTCAATGTGCTCCGGAATCCGGTCGCCGATGCGTTGGTGGGGATGATTCGCGCCGGGGCTGGGCTCGAGGAGTTCAGCCACGAGCACGCAAACGAGCTCGTCCAGTACGCCGTGCGGCGAGGCCTCGTGCCGTCGAGCGAGGGCGACCAGGTGCTCCAAGAAGTGGAGGCTGCTGTGCCGAAAAAGCGCAGCCGGTCTCGCGGGGCAGCCAAGAAGAAGGCGCCGGTCAAGACGCAACCGGTCGCCAAGAATCCGTTTGCCAAGAAGCCGTTTGCCAAGAAGCCGGTTGCCAAGAATCCGTTTGCCAAGAAGCCGGTTGCCAAGAAGCCGGTCGCCAAGAAGCCGGTTGCCAAGAAGCCGGTCGCCAAGAAGCCGGTTGCCAAAAAGCCGGTGAAGAAGGTGCGTGGGCGCCCAGCGAAGAAAGGCGTGAGCCGCGTAAAGCGCTAGCGCTCAGCGGTACCGGTGTCGAAGCACCGCGAACCCCAGCCCGTTCTCCCCCTCGGTTTCCTCGAAGAGCAAGGCGGCCCCTAAAGGGTCGTACTGTGCCGACCACTCCGTGGAATCAGGCATCCAGGTGAACACGATTGTCCGAGAGCGCCGGTTCCATTCCCCGTCGGTCCAACCGCTTCCTGCGGTCCGCCATCGAGCGACGCCACCGCGTCCCAGATACAGCTCCACACCGGTGCCGGACGGGGAAAGCGCGCCAACCCACTGCCCGAACATTGGACGAGCGAGGAGGTCCTGCTGAGCCAGCGTCAGCACGACCCCGGCATCGGTTTCCAGCAACAAACGGTCGAGGGCAAACCAGTAGGTGGCCGTAAAGCTCGTATCGCCGGACACGGACAACCGCCTGCCGCGCACACTGTAGTCGGCAACGTGCACGTCGTTGACCACCACCATCGAGTCGCCGTAGAAATCGAGCACGAGCGGGCGCCCTTCATGGGTCCCAACCCATCGCTTGAGCAAACCGGCGTCCTGTCCGGTGGCAGCGAGCACGACGACGGCGAGGACAAGCGTCATCACGATCGTGAAGCGGCGTGCGGGCATCGGTGAGTGGGCCCTCGAGTTCAGGGGTTGCTGGACAGTCTACACCCGGTTCGGAGGATCGTACAGCCGATGCGGCATCTTTGGTGCTTTCGGGGGTAGGGTTATCTTGAACCGCTCATGACGAACCCGACTGTCTCACGATCCATGCGGACGTGGCCCGATCGGCCCGAGGCGCTCGCCCACTTCTTCCGGCAGGCTGGCGAAGCACCGCGCCTGATCGCCTACGACGAGGAGCTGGGGTGCC
>JBDHJO010000032.1:0-21314 GCA_039586875.1 Gemmatimonadota bacterium
AGTTCCTGCAGCGCGTCCAGATCGGCGGCCGCACCATCCCGATCCATCCCCGTGACGACGAGCAGTGTCGGTTTGCGTAGCCAGCCCGGCCGCGCCGGATCCGGCACGTCGCTCTCCGCCGGGTACAGCTCGATGGCTTTCTGCGCCAGGAGGTCGAGCACGATGTCGAGGCCGACGAGCGGGCGTTCGATTGAGACCACAAGCCATACGAGATGCGCAGCGCGCACGAGATCGTACACCCACAGCTCCACGTACTCTTCGCAGAGCGGGGGGAGATCCACCAGCTGGAAGACCACGTCCTCGTATGGCATCATGCCGGGGACGGCGTCGCGCGTGGTCATCGGATACGGTGCAACGTCCGGCGTCGCGTGCGTGAGCGCTGCGACAAGGCTCGATTTGCCGGCGTTTGGCGGACCCACTAGGGACACCTGACCAGCGCCCTCGTGTGGGATCCGGTGGCTCTGGCCGCGGGTCGGCCCCTTCTTGGCCGGTTCTCGGCGCAGCTTCGAGAGCCGCGACCGCAGGTCGGCCTGCAACTTGTTGGTGCCTTTGTGCTTCGGGATGACGCGCAGCATCTCCTCCAGTGCTGCGATCTTCTCCTCTCGCGTCACCGCACTGCGGAATTGCGCTTCGGCTGCCTTGTAGGCCGGTGTGAGGTTTGCTGGCATCGATCACTCCGTCTTTCCGACACCTCGACTTCGACACCAGCATGTAACGGGAGCAACGGACTGGCAAGGCGGGCGCGGCAGTCCCGTCAACGTTGCGGCCGCCTAGGCGTGAGGGGCGGTGCAGCCGCCCGGTTGACAATCACGACCACGAAGCTTTGTTTCACCGCATGGCACAGCTGACGCATCACCACCGGCATCATCACGGGCACCCCGGTCAGGGGAGCCGCGCCGAGGTGTAGCCGGAAGCCAGCAGAGCCTGCAGAACTTCTGAAGACACCGACGCCGGTCCCCTGGGGCCGGCGTTGTTCGTTCGATTCTCCCGGACACGACACCGACCCCATCGACCGGCACAACGTTGAGGAGTGCCGACATGGAGAAGGTCCTTCGAATGGGGTTGCCCAAGGGTCGGATGGAATCCGGCGTTTTGGCACTGTTGGCCGATGGCGGTATCCGGGTGACGCCAACTGCCCGAAACTACCGCCCGCTGATGTCGCTGCCGCGGACCGAGGTCAAGGTCCTGAAGCCGCAGAACATTGTGGAGATGTTGGCACTCGGCAGCCGGGACGTCGGCTTCGCCGGTGCCGATTGGGTGGCCGAGTTGGGCGTTGAGGTCGAGGAAGTGCTCGACACCGCACTCGACACGGTGCGCCTCGTGGCCGCCGCACCGGCCGGGACGACGGTCGACGGAACCTCGGCGGAGCCACTCGTGGTCGCGTCCGAGTACGAGCAGCTCACCCGCACGTGGATTGCCAACCGCGGAATGCGCGCCGAGTTCGTGCGGTCGTACGGTGCCACCGAAGTATTCCCGCCGGAAGACAGCGACGTCATCGTCGACGTGACGCAGACCGGTGCTACGTTGCGGGCCAACGGGCTCGTGATCCTCGATGAGTTGATGACGTCGTCGACGCGGTTGTACGCCAGTCCGCAGGCCATGGCGGATCCGGCCAAGCGCCAGCGCATCGAAGACCTGCGGCTGGTACTCGAGTCGGTGCTCGAAGCCCGGCGACGTGTGATGGTCGAGGTCAACGCGCCGGCGAGTGTGCTGGACATGGTCGTGGATATCCTGCCCTGCATGCGGCAGGCGACTGTTGCACCGCTCTTCGGGAACGGCGGCTACGCGGTTAAAGCGGCGGTACCGCGTGACACGCTGCCGCAAGTCATTCCGGCGCTCAAGGCCGCTGGTGGCACCGACGTTGTCGTGTCTCAATTGGCGCAAATCGTCCCATGACAGCCGCGACCACTGCCGGGCCCCGCGCCCGTGTCGATCCGCTCACGGCTTACACACGACCACCGGTGCCCAAGGGCGTGCTCAAGCTCGACGCGAACGAGGGCGCGTACCCGGCGGACGACTTGGCGTCGGTTGTGGCGACCGAAGGACCGGAACTGCTGCGCCGCTACCCGACCATCACGGACCTTGAGCAGTTGTTTGCTGCGTACGCCGGGGTCGATGAAGCTCGCGTGATTGCCACGGCCGGTGCCGGTGACGCGTTGGACCGCGTCTGCCGGGCGTATCTCACGCCGGGTCGGAAGGTGGTGCTGCCCAGCCCGAGTTTTGAAATGCTCGATCGATATGTGCGGGTCGCGTGGGGGGAGCTTCTCCCGATCCCATGGACGACGCCGGAGTTTCCGCGATCGGCCTTCCTCGATCTGGTGAAACAGAATCCGGCCGTCGTCTTTCTGGTTTCTCCCAACAACCCGACGGGTGCCGCAATCACCGCCGATGATCTACGCGCAATAGCGCACGCTGCGCCCGGTGCGCTCGTCGTTCTCGATCACGCTTATGTCGAGTATGCCGACGACGACCTCACCACCGTCGGGCTTGCCGAACCCAACGTGTTGGTCGTGCGCACGATGTCGAAGGCGTGGGGGCTGGCGGGGTGCCGGGTCGGCTACGCGTTGGGCGCGCCCGAGGTCCTGGGCGCGCTGCGGGCCGCCGGGCCGTCGTACCCGCTGGCGGCGCCGTCGGTAGCCATCGCGATGGAACAACTCGCCCGGGGGGACGCAGCAGTCGCGCGGCACGTGGACCGCATCCGGGGGGAGCGAGCGGCGCTGACCGCCGAGCTGCAGTTGCTCGGACTGCAGCCCTTCCCGTCGCAGGCGAACTTCGTGCTCGTGGACTGCGGCCGGCCGGCCGCGCCGCTGCGCGCGGCGTTCGACGCAGCCGGCATCCGTGTCCGCGACTTCCCGGATCGGGAAGGACTCGAGCAGTGCCTTCGGATCACGCTACCCGGGTTCGAGTCCGGTTTCGACACCCTTGTCGCGGCCGTGCGCGCCGTCCTTGGGGCGTACGACAGTGAGGAATCGTCATGACCGACCGTATCGCAACCATCGATCGTTCGACCAACGAAACGTCGATCTCCGGCAGGCTGGCGCTCGACGGTACCGGCACAACGGACATCGACACCGGTATCGGCTTTCTCGATCACCTGTTCGACGCGCTCGGTCGGCACGCGCGTTTCGACATGACGCTGGCGTGTAAGGGAGATCTCGAGATCGACGATCACCACACCGCGGAGGACTGCGCGCTCGCTGTCGGCGACGCGTTCGATCGGGCGTTGGGTGAGCGCCGCGGGATCGCGCGGTTCGGCTACGCGTACGCACCGCTCGACGAGGCGTTAGCGCGGGCGGTCGTCGATTGCTCCGGGCGGCCCTTTGCGGCCGTCGACCTCGGCTTGACCCGGGAGATGCTCGGCGCGCTCTCGTGCGAGAACATTCCGCACGTGCTGACGTCGCTCGCCATGGCCGCGCGGATCACCCTGCACGTCGACGTCCTGCGCGGCACGAGCGATCACCACCGCGCGGAAGCGGCGTTCAAGGCGGTGGCGCTGGCGCTCCGACAGGCCGTCGGGCAATCGGGCTTCGCCGACATACCGTCCACCAAAGGCACGCTCACGGGGGCGGAGTCGGATGGCTGACGTCACGATCATCGATCTTGGCATCGCCAACCGCGCGTCGGTTGCGAACGCATTCGTACGGTTGGGGGTCGAGTACGGGTTCACCCAGGACGCCGATGCCGTGCGGAACGCGCGTCGGCTCGTGCTTCCGGGCGTCGGTGCTTTTGGCGCTGGCATGCAACGGCTCGCGGACGCGTCGCTCGTCCCGGCGATCCGGGACGTCGTCGCGCAAGGCACTCCGACGCTCGGCATCTGCCTCGGCTTCCAGCTCCTGTGCGAGTCAAGTGACGAGACGCCCGGGGTGTCGGGGCTCGGCGTCATCCCGGTACAGTGCCGACGCCTGTCCGACACCGTCCGGATCCCGCACCTCGGCTGGAACTCGGTTCGCGCACCGCGCGGCGGCCTGATGACGTCGGGAACGGCAGCCTATGCCAACTCGTTTGTGGTTCCCGACCAGCCAACCGGGTGGGCCGCAAGCTGGACCACGCACGGCGAGGCGTTCGTGGCAGCGCTCGAGCGCGACGCGGTGCTCGCGTGCCAGTTCCACCCGGAGCTTTCCGGCTCATGGGGGCTCGGACTGATCGAGCGATGGGTGCGTGGCACCCCCGCGGACGGGGGAAGCGACGAGCGCCGCAATGGCAACGGCCTGCTCCATCGAATGATCCCGTGTCTCGACGTGCGCGATGGCCGTGTGGTGAAGGGCGTGCGGTTTCAGGGCCTGCGCGACGCGGGTGATCCGGCCGAGCGCGCGGCACGCTACGAAGCCCAGGGGGCAGATGAAGTCGTCGTACTCGACGTTGGTGCCTCGCCGGAGGCGCGAGCCACCCAGGTGGACACGGTGCGTGCCGTGCGCGGTGCGCTCTCGATCCCGCTCACGGTCGGCGGTGGGGTGCGGTCCGTCGAGGATGCCGCATCCCTTCTCGACGCGGGTGCCGACAAGGTGAGCGTCAACACGGCGGCGGTGCAGCGCCCGGCACTCCTCGCGGAGATGGCGGAGGCGTTTGGATCGCAGTGCGTCGTTCTTGCGATCGACGCTCGACGCACGGGCGACAGCTGGGAAGTGTTGCTCTACGGGGGACGTGAACCCGCCGGTGTCGACGCCATCGAGTGGGGCCGCGACGGGACCGCACGCGGCGCCGGTGAGATCCTGCTCACGAGTTGGGATCGGGACGGGACGCGCGACGGGTGTGATCTCGAGTTGCTGCGTGCCATGCGAAGTGTCGTCACGGTTCCGGTGATTGCGTCAGGTGGCGTTGGGGAGTCGCAGCACGTCGTCGATGCCATCGGCGCCGGCGCCGATGCCGTGCTTGCGGCATCGATCTTCCATGATGGAGATGGCGACGTCGGCACGGTGAAACGATTCCTGACAGACAGAAAGATTCCGGTGCGCTCATGATCATTCCGAGCATCGACATCATGGACGGGCGGGCGGTGCAGTTGCGGCGCGGCCGAGAGCGTCTGCTCGATGGTGGTTCACCGTTGGAGCGCCTCGAGGAGTTCAGCGTTGCGGGTGAGGTCGCCGTGATCGACTTGGACGCGGCGATGGGGAAAGGATCGAATGCCGAGCTGATCCGGTCGATGGTACGACGCGCGCCGTGTCGGGTGGGCGGCGGCATTCGCTCGCTGGCGGCGGCGCGGGACTGGCTGGATGCGGGGGCCGAGCGGGTAATCCTCGGGACCGCCGCGACCCCGGAGGTGTGCAGCGCGCTCCCCCGTGACCGCGTGATCGCGGCGGTCGACGCCGAGCATGGGGAAGTGGTGGTGGAGGGCTGGCAGACCCGGACGGGGCGTGACGTGTTCGCGGTCATCCGCGAACTGTCACCGTTTGTGGGAGGCTTTCTCGCAACGCAGGTGGAGCACGAGGGCGCGATGCAGGGGTTCGACTGGGCATTCGTCGAGCGCGCGGTCGAGGCCGCCGGCGATGCGCGCGTCATCGCGGCGGGTGGGATCACAGCGGTGAGCGAGATCGCAAATCTCGACCGGCTGGGTGTCGATGCGCAGGTTGGGATGGCGCTCTATTCCGGGTCTCTCGCACTCGGCGATGCCGTCGCAGCCCCGCTGCTCGATCGCGACCCGGGCGGACTGTGGCCGACCGTGGTATGCGACGAGCGGGGCGTAGCACTCGGGTTGGTGTGGAGTCGGGCAGAGACAGTGCGGCAGGCGGTAGCGGAACGGCGCGGCGTGTACTGGTCGCGGTCACGCAATGCGGTGTGGGTCAAGGGTGCGACATCGGGCAACACGCAGGCACTCCTCGGCGTCGATCTCGACTGCGACCGCGATGCACTGCGGTTCACCGTGCGGCAGGCAGGTGACGGGTTCTGCCACACCGGATCGCGCACCTGCTGGGGTGACGATTTCGACTTCGACACGCTCGAGCGTGTCGTGGCCCAAGCCGCCGCTGAGGGTGATCCGGCTTCTGGGACTGTCCGCCTGATCGCGGACGAGGCACTCCTCGGGGCGAAGCTCACCGAGGAAGCGGACGAACTCATCAAGGCGACGACCGCGGAGGACGCGGTACACGAAACGGCCGATCTTCTGTACTTCGCACTCGTGCAGTTACATCGGTCCGGCGGCACACTGGACGATGTGCGGCACGAGTTGGCCAGGCGCCGAAGCCGTGTCTCACGCCGACCGATGAAGGCGAAGGGGAGGACATCATGACGGGGGTGTTCAAGACACGGACGGTCGCGGAGCTGCTCGATCGCCGCACGAGCGCCGTTTCGGCGGATGCGGTGGAGACTGCGCGGGAGATCGTGGAGGACGTACGGGCCGGCGGCGATCGAGCGCTGCGGCGGTGGGCGGTGCACTTCGGTGAGCTCCAGGCGGACGATCCCGTGTTTCTCGACCGCAAGGCCGTCCAATCGTCGCTCGATCGGATCGATGAGGGGACGCGCACGCGGCTCGAACGCATCGCCCAACGGATCCGAGCGTTTGCCGAAGCGCAGCGACGGGCGGTGACGGACACGGAGCTGCCGGTCCCGGGCGGTGTTGCGGGTGCGCGACTTGTTCCGGTGGAGCGCGCGGGTTGCTATGCGCCCGGTGGGCGCTATCCGTTGCCGTCGTCCGTGTTGATGACGGTCATTCCGGCGGCCGTCGCCGGAGTTGAGGAAATCTGGGTCGCCAGCCCGCGCCCATCGTGGGAGATGCTGGCGGCGGCCGCAATCGGCGGGGCGACGGGAGTGATCGCTGCCGGCGGGGCCCAGGGCATCGCCGCGTTGGCGTACGGCGCCGGACCGGTGCCGCCATGCGACGTCGTGGTCGGACCGGGAAACACGTACGTCACGGCAGCCAAGCATCTCGTCACCGAGCGCGTCACGATCGACATGCTCGCGGGGCCATCCGAGTTGGTGATCATCGCCGATGCGCGTGCTGATCCTGCCTTGATCGCCGCTGATCTCCTCGCGCAGGCGGAGCACGATCCTGCGGCGGTGCCCATTCTGGTCACCACCGATCGCGCGCTCATCGGCCGGGTCGAGGCGGAGCTCGACCGTCAGCTCGAAACGCTGCCGACTGCGGACGTTGCACGCCGCGCGCTCGAGAACGGTGGTGCGGTCGTGGTGGCCGATCTCGCTGGGGCGGTGCGTGTGAGTGACGCACTCGCACCGGAGCATCTCGAGCTTCACGTTGAGGATGCCGTGGACCTTGCGTCGAAGCTGCGGCACTACGGGTCATTGTTCGTCGGTGCCAGCGCCGCCGAGGTGCTCGGGGATTACGGTGCGGGACCAAATCATGTCCTGCCGACCGGCGGTACGGCGCGATCGGCGGGTGGGTTGTCCGTGCTCACATTCCTGCGATCACAGACGTGGCTCAGGATCGACGACCCGGCGCAGGCGTCGGCACTGGCAGAGGATGCGGCGTGGTTCGGCCGCATCGAGGGACTGGAGGCGCACGCGCGCTCGGCCGAGCGGCGTGTTACCGCACAATCGCCTGGTAGGTCAGCACCTTGAACTTGTCGCCGATGTTCCAGTGCCTCGTGTTGTAAATGTTGGTGAAGACGAGGCCGATGAGCCGTTCCTCCGGATCGGCCCAGTAGTGTGTGTTGAAGGCGCCGCCCCACGAAAATGAACCGATGCTGAGTGGGGAGCGGTGGTCGTTGTCTTCGGTTTCGAGGCCGAAGGCGAGACCGATCTCGTTCCCCATGTCGGGAAGTTGGTCAGTCATCATGAATGCGACGGTCTTCGGCCCCAACAACCGGACTCCGTTGTACGTCCCGCCGTTCAGGAAGAGTTGCAGGAACTTGGCGTAGTCCTCGACCGTGGACGACAACCCGGCACCACCGGAGAAGTAGGTTCCCTCCAGCGCGGGGAAGTTCGGGTTCGCGCCGTCGTAGGCCTCTCCGTCCAGCGGTTCGGCCGTACCGCTCTGCCCGTCGTGCAGCGTCACCAAGCGGTCGTGCTTGTCCGGCGGCAGGTAGAACCACGTGTCGTCCATGCCGAGTGGGTCGAAGACCCGCTCTCTGAGGAACCGGTCGAAGGGCTGACCCGACAGGACTTCGACCAGGCAGCCCAACACGTCACTGTTGAGGCCATAGGTGAAACGCTCGCCCGGGTGATGTTTCAGCGGCAGGCCGCCGAGGATCTCCATCTTGCTGCAAATGCGGTCCTCGTCGTTGCCGATCCCGCTCGGTACGCCGGTCTTGGCATAGATGGCACGGAACTCCTCGCTCCCGATCGCCGCGTAGTCGATGCCAGACGTGTGGGTGAGCAGCTGGCGGATCGTGACGCGGCTTCGTGCGGGTTCGGTCTCGTACGTGGTATCTGCGGGGTTGTACGATGTCAGGACGGTCGGGCTGTCGAAGGCGGGCAGATACTCCGACACCGGTTCATCGAGTAGGAACCGTCCCTCCTCCCAGAGCATCATCACCGCGAGTGCCGTGATCGCCTTGGACTGCGATGCGATTCGGAAGATGTCGTCGGGTTCGAGCGATGCTCTGGTGACCGTGTTGCGGTACCCGAAGGCCTTGTGATACACGATGCGGCCATCGCGGACGATGAGTGCGCTGGCGCCGGGAATGCCGCGGTCGGCGACGAGGTCGTGCATGAGCGAGTCGATGCGGTCGAGCCGCGCGGAGGAGAGTCCGACGTCTTCGGGGGCGTCGGCGCGCGTATGCCGCTCGACCGGCGCTTGGCTCGAGGCCAAAGCTGGGAGCAGCGCCAGGAGAACCAGCGGGATCTGTCGTCGCATGCGAACTAGTGTGGTGTTTGGGGCAGGCTGCTGCAAGCCCGAGCGGGCCGGTGCGTGTCTAGCTCCGGAACCAGACCGTGAAGCCGAGTTTCATGACGACCGACCACTCGAAGGCCTGGAACGGCTGCGTCGACACGATTCCTACGACCGACGTACGCGGGATGGGGAGCTGCACCACGGTCGAGCTCACGAGAATGGGATACGGGCGGTAGTCGTTGAACTCGAGCCAGAGGAGACCGGCACCTGCGCCCACCATCACCGGGCCGGCGGCGATGAGCTGGCGCTCCGCGGCGGTGATGACCGTTGGTGCCCAGCTGTCATCCGTCCACGACAGCGTCACGTATGCGCGGGTGCGCGCGAGCGGCGGTGTCTCCGCGTGCAGCTCTCCCACGGGCTGCGGCGAGCGATCACTGAGCAACACACCACCGCCGACGGTCGCAAACTGGGCCGTTGCATCGGCGGTCAAGATCACGGACGAGAGTACCAGGGCAAGGAGAACACGCATGGATGTCGGCCTTCCAGGTTTCAGGCAGGTGAACTGTCCGGCGTCGCGCGCACGCCGGTGCCGTCCATCGCTGCGCGCTCCGGCGCGGCCCGCCGTTTCCACCACATCTCGATCAATAGGGCCGGCGGGCCCACCAAGAAGAGGGCGTAAAACGGCGCGTAAATGATCTCGGCAAAGCGGAGCCACATCTCGACGAACGCAACGAGACACGCGACGCCGACAGCACCCCGCGGCGACGACACGGTGGTCTTCGGATCGGTGATCATGAAGAGTGCGAAGAGCTGGTACATCGGACCGGTGATCGGAGCCACCTCGGCTGCGTACACCGTGCCCGATACGACACTCCGCACGAAGGCGAACACGAAGAACGACGTGACGTAGGCGATCGTGATGTGCGCCCGCTTGGCCTGCCAGATCGTGACCAGGCCCAACGCCCAGATGACGAGCATCGGCCAGAGATTGTTGCCCCACTGGACACTGAGTGGGGCCACGGCGAAGGGGGCCAGGAACAGCAGCGCGCAGATGCCGAAGTTCGTCGGGTTCCACAGGTGCCGACCGTCGTACCGCAGCACGTACTTCGACATGATGGAGATGACCGCACCGAGCGCGTAGGGCCAGAGCATCGGCGACCGGACGAGAATGGAGATGCTGATCCCCGACACGTAGGCACTGGCGAACTGTGGCGCCTGGCCTGTGAGAAGGCGGCGCAGCGACAGTTCGGTCGTCGTGGTGCACAGGACGGCCAAGGTGATCGCCTGGTAGCTGTTCAGGACCCCAAACGACCAGTGCGCACCGAGCAGGATGATCGTGATCAGCAGCGGGCCGGTCAGGCCGCGAACCTTGCCGAACTTCACTCCGGTTCCTTCACCGCGTGCAGCGCATCGACCGCTGGTGCCACAATCCGCTGCGTGGTGCCCGACGGCCACCGGACGATGGCCGAGTCGACGGCTGTCTCGGTTCCCAGGCCGAAGTGCACGCGCCGCTGGTTTTGCGCGGCGAAGCCGTTGCCGCCTTCGACCTGCCGTACGTGTTCGAGGTTTGCCCAGAAGAGGTGCACCTCGGCGCCGATGGCGCTGCGGTTGCTGTGCACGCCGCGGAGGTCGAAG
The DNA here is from genome assembly GCA_039586875.1 of Gemmatimonadota bacterium. Taxonomy (GTDB): domain Bacteria; phylum Gemmatimonadota; class Gemmatimonadetes; order Gemmatimonadales; family GWC2-71-9; genus JAOTVV01. The sequence goes on from JBDHJO010000032.1 coordinate 10,358, forward strand.
CCGATCCAGTGGCGATCGTCCGCCACCCGGTTGCGATACACGCGGAGCGGTGCGCCCTGTGAGGCGACAACGAGATCGACGACGCCCCGGTTCCAGAAATCGGCGACCGCCACCGAGCGCCCGTCGTACCGTGCCGCGACACCGACGCTCCGCGCCACGTCGCGGAAGCGTCCCGTGCCGTCGTTCAGCCAGAGCAGGTCGGCCTGATTGCCCGACAGGCTGCGGCCCTCCATGGCCGGCCAGTTGGCCGCATCACCGATGATGTCTTCGTGCCCCCCCGCGACCATCGAGTAGTCGTACCAGTAGCTGTCCGGCTGCTGGCCGGTCACGTAACCGTTGGTGACGTACAGATCCAGCCAACCGTCGTTGTTGACGTCGGCGAACTGTGCGCCGAACGCAAAGCCGGCGATCTCCACGCCCATCGCGCCGGCCATGTTCCAATAGTCGGGTTGCTCTCCGCGATCGTGCTGCGGCACCCACAGGTCGTTGCCGTGGATCAACACGCCTGGCTCGGAGATGTTCGTCACGTACAGCTGCCAGGCGCCCTCGTTCATCACGTCACCGAACGCGGCGTTCATCCCGCTCTTCGGCGTGCGTGCGAGGTTGGCGTCGCGGCCGACCTCCCGAAAGCCCTGCCCGCCGTCGTTGAGGTACAGCTCGTTGACGCCGTAGTCGTTCGCGACGAAGAGATCCGTATCGCCGTCCCGATCGACGTCGGCGGCGGCGGCGGCGAGTGTCCAGCGGTCGGACGCGATGCCCATGGCCAGGCCCACCTCTTCGAACGTGCCATCACCACGATTCCGGAGGAGGTAGTTACGTCCGCCGTTCCGCGCGTACTCGAAGCTCTCCGGCATGACCTTGGTGTCTGGCAGGTCCCAGAGGTTGACGTCGGCCCGGTAGAAACAGCCGACGAACAGGTCGAGCCACCCATCCGCATCGTAGTCGAACCACACCGCCGTGTTGGCATTGATCCAGTCCGGCAGGTCGAGTCCCGCCGATGCACGCGTGAACCCCGTTCCGCCGTCGTTGTGCAGCAGTTCGGGTCGACCCCATCGGTACAGGAAGAGATCCTCGTACCCGTCGTTGTCGTAGTCGCCCCAGACGGCCCCCATCGACGCTCCGTCGGCCTCCCGGTTCAGGTCCGCGATTCCCAACGCCGGTGCAACGTCCTCGAAGGTGCCATCCCCGACGTTCCGGTAGAGGGCATTCTGCGCACCGGCCGCGCTGGTCGTGACATACAAGTCGTTCCAGCCGTCGCGATCGACGTCAACGATGGAAACGGCGGCGCCATACGCGGCGACCACGGGCATGATCGGCTCGAGTTTGGAATCGAGTACCGGTGCTTTGTGCACGAAGTCGACACCGGCTGCCTCGGCAACGTCCTCCAGAACGAAACCGTAGCGCACGAGCGCGTCGGGTGCCACGCCGCCGATGTCCGCATCTCCTGCCGCGTCTTCGGCGTACCGCATGGCCACCGGTGCGGCGAGCAGCGCGATGAACACGATGGTCGCGAAGACGCGCAGGATGCGTTGCCGGTTCATCGGAGTCGTAACACTACAGAAGGCGCCCGCACGAGCGCGGCGCGCGTGACCTCGGAGCCGCGGTTGCCTGACGAAGGGGAGGAGGCATCGGTGCGGTAACGACGTTGCGGTTCGGGGTGGTCAGTGAACGGCCCGGAACCTACACGGCGCGTGACGACGGACGCAAGACGAGGAACGGACGTGACGCGTCAGCTAGGGCTGTTCCGACACCGAAGCGTCCCCGTAGGTCATGCCGTACCCATAGGGAAAGCGCGGTGCGTACTCCGGATCGTTCCGGTTGAGCGGTGACTGCAATGGTTCGTTCGGCCAGCTGAACGACAGCGTGCCGGTGAAGTCGTAGTCGATGCCGCCGTCATCGGCGCGGAAGAGCACGTCGGCCACGCCGGCGCCTTCGGAGCCGGGCAGCCACGCGGCCACGAACGCGGTGGAGGCGTCAAGCTCGGGGTTGACCCACAACGGGCGTCCGCTCAGAAAGACCGACACCACGGGGATGCCTGTTGCCTGCAGGCGCTGCAGGAGCTGCACGGGTTCCGGGAAGCGCGCAGAGAAGCTGAGCGTTTCGATGTCACCCTGCATCTCGGCGTAGGGTTCTTCGCCGAAGACGACGATGGCGACGTCGGGCGGATCGGCGAACGAGCCATCGACGCTGAGCGTTGCAGTCCCACCGCCCGCGGTCACGACCTGGCGAATGCCTTCGTAGATCGAGGTGGCACCAACGAAGTCGGCGTTGGTGTTCTCTCCCCGGTTTTGCCAGGTGATCGACCACCCGCCCGCCTGTTTCGGGATGTTGTCCGCGCCGTCGCCGGCCACCAGCACGTCGATGTCCCGGTCCAGCGGAAGCAGGCCCCCGTCGTTCTGGAGCAGCACGAGCGACTTGCGAACAGCCTCCCGTGCGATCGCTCGATGCTCGGCCGAACCGACCACGGCCGCATTCCCGGCACCGACCCGTTCGGACGGTCTCGTGCTGCTGCCGGGCAGGAGTCCGGCTCGCGCCTTGACCCTGAGAATGCGGCGCACGGCATCGTCGATCCGGGCTTCGGGGATCTCCCCCGAGCGCACCTGCGCGATCGTGTTTTCGTAAAACCCTCTCCAACCCTGTGGTGCCATGATCATGTCGATGCCGGCGTTGATGGCCGCCGCGCACGACTCCTCCGTGCAGCCCGGCACTTCCTCGTGCCCGTCCCAGTCGCCGATCACGAAACCGTCGAAGCCCATCTCGCCCTTCAGGACCTCGGTCAGCAGGTGGTACTGCCCGTGCAGCTTCTCGCCGTTCCAGCTGCTGTAGGACGCCATGACCGTTTGCACACCGGCGTCGACGGCCGCGACGTAGCCCTGCCCGTGGATCGCGAGCAGCTCTTCTTCGGTGGCCCGGGTATCGCCGCGATCGGTCCCGCCGCCGATGCCGGTGCCCGGTGTCGTCCCGCCGTCGCCGAGGTAGTGCTTGGCGGTCGCAACCACGCGGGGCGAGTGCAGGAAGCCGTCGGAGTCGGCCGCGCCCTGCAGGCCCGTCACCATGCGGCCGGCGTACGCGTGGACGATCTCGGGATCTTCCGAGTATCCCTCGTAGGTCCGGCCCCAGCGATCGTCGCGGACCACCGCCACCGTCGGCGCGAAGTCCCAGTCGAGCCCCGTCGCCGCCACCTCGCGTGCCGTGACTTCACCGATGCGCTCGATCAGGTCGGGGTCACGTGTGGCACCAAGGCCGATGTTGTGCGGGAAGATCGTCGCTCCCCCGAGGTTGGCGTTGCCGTGCACGGCATCGACACCCCAGATGACGGGAATGCCTACCCGTCCGCCTGTCGTGTCGGTCGAGGCGTCGTAGAAGGCGTCGGCCTTGGCGAGCCACTGCGCCGCGGGAGCGGCTTTCACACCATTGGGGTGTGTGTTGCCACCGCTCAGCACGGACCCGAGCGGGTATTGTCTGAGATCGGCCGGCTCGACGGACTCGCTCTCACCCTGGACCATCTGCCCGACTTTTTCTTCAAGTGTCATCCGCTCCATGAGAGCGGTGATCTCCGCTTCGATCTGGGGGTCGGCCGGCGGCGACGCCTGAGGGGTGCATGCCGAGGCCGTCACCAGAAGTGCCAGCGTCGGGAGCATGGGGAACCCAAGCGCGCGTCGTGAGCTGCTCACTGCAGAGCTCCTTGTCAGCCTGTATCGAAGGTGTGCACGGGCGCGGAAAGATGACCCAAGGCCCTCGCCCCCGCTACCGGTTTGGGCCTCCGGCGCGTTGCTCCCGCTCTCGCTGCCGCTGCTGAAAGCGGCGGGCTTTGGCACGATTGCCGCACACCCCCATCTCGCACCACTTCCGATTGTGCCGGCGGCTCGAGTCGATGAACAGCCAACCGCACCGGTCGTTCGCGCAGATGCTGACGCGGTCGAGTTCGGGGGAGGTGAGTAGTTGTGCCGCCGACCAGGCGACGGGCGCCAACATCCCGTCCGCCGAGTCGATTGCGCCCGGCCAGCGCCAGACGAACCGAGCATCCGATGGCTCGAGGGCAAGCTGGGCGGGTCCGTCTGCGAGCCATCGGTTGAGGGACGTCAGGGCACTCTCGGGCGGTGCGGAGCCGCTCGCAACGGCGGCGAAGATGTCGTGGATCACGGTTCTGAGATCCCACGCCGCCTCGAGCGCGGCCTGCGCATCAGCGGGTGCGCGGGTCTGCGTACTCGCGAGGTGCGACGCCTCGCCGGGGGCGAGCACGCCGACATCCTCGGACCAAGCGACGAGGCGCTCGTATGTGGGAAGGAGCTCGCCGTTCGGCGGATCGCTGCCGTCCCAGTCGACCGTGTTGTTGAAGTCGAGGCAATAGCTCCCACCTAACCACTTGAAAGGCTTGAGTTTATCAGCCATCAGGGCGTTCAGCTCCGCACGGGGTACGATCTCAATATAACCGGTAAATGCCACTTGACAAGTTATCTTGTGCGGCTTATTGTATAACCAGTAAAGTCGTTTATACAGGTTCACTCATTGCAGGCGAGGTTAGGCATGTCTGAGACGACGCGCATAGCAGACCAGCTGGACCGGATGGCACACGGGCGGGCGTGGCACGGCCCCGCAATCCAGGAAGCGCTGGAGGGGGTAACGGCGGAGGATGCAGCCGCGCGTCCCGTCCCCGGGGCACACACCATCTGGGAGATCGTCCTGCACATGACGGGGTGGGCTCGGGAGGTCGCGCAGCGGTTGTTGGCGCACGGGCGGCCCGAGCCGGCCGAAGGCGACTGGCCGGAGCCGCCGGTACCAACGGTGCCTGCGTGGGAGCTTGCCGTCAGCGGCATGGTGGATGCCCATCGGGAGCTGCGCGCCGCGATCCGGGACTTCCCGACGCACCGGCTGGATGAACACGTGACCGGCGACATCCAGGAAACACCGGGCTCGTTCTACGTCATGCTCCACGGCCTGGCCCAACACGACGCATATCACACGGGGCAGATTGCCATTCTGAAAAAAGCGTTGGCAGCCCGGACAGTGATCACTGCGCCACGGGAGGACGCCGCTCTGTTCTAGGGCTCCGGTTCAGGACCGCTCGGGATTGACCACGCCCCCGTCCCGAGATCGAGCTTGTGGCAGTACGTGCACTCGCCCTGGAACATCGACAGGAAGATGCTCTGGTCGCCGCCGGTGAGGTGAATCCGGTGCAGCATGCGCGCGAACGGCGGCGCCATGGTGGACGTGCGGCTGTGGCACATCAAACACCCACCGGGAATATCCGTGGCCGCCACGGTCGGGTGCTTGCCCTGGAGCACCATTCCCGCAGGGGCCGATGACTGCGCCAGCGCAACGAGCGCCGAGTCGGCGCCCTCGATCCAGACGCCGAGCCGAGTGCTGATGCGGACATCCCTGCCGTCGGGAAGCACGGCGTGGCACGATACGCACGCCTGCGGAAACGGATCGTCTGCCGTGATGCCTGGGATCGCCCGAGGTCCGGGGGGCGCCGGTTCCTGGGCTTCGACGTGGCCTGTTGCCAGCGTCAGAAGCATGAGTGCCGTGCCGATGCCGGCTGCTGCCGCCGTTCTGTGCATGTCCGCCTCCGCGTGAGACTGCGCCCCGGGTCGGCGAGATGCCGACACGGTCGTGCCTTGCGCCACCAGCCCGCCCATCCACGAGCCAACGCCCCGAAGCCGCCACTGCTGCGCGACCGTTTACTCGGAGGATCCGGTGTGACAATTGTGCCAGATGAAGTGTGACTGAAGACGCAGCTTCAGCGCGTCTCCCGTCCGCAAAGATCTCGAATCCCGGTTTCGGTGGCAAGATCGCTTGCCCGGGGCGGGAGGGTCTGGGGACGAGGGGTCACCAACGAGCGGTTGTTGGTTAACCCTGTTGGCAATAACGACGCGCAAAATGGGTAGCTGGTGTGCCGGACCGCCCTTACATTTATAGCGCTATGGACGAGTTCTCCTCCCGGATCTCGCCCAAGGGATTCCTTTCATTCCCTTGACCGACATCCCATCGCGACTGGCGTCTGTGCTGGCCGATCGTTACCGCATCGAGCGTGAGCTCGGTGCCGGGGGCGTGGCCGTTGCGTGAAGCGCCGGGAAGCACGGGAGTGCGTCCCTTGCACCTTGCACGCTGCACCTTGCACCCGACAGCTGTTGCCGGGATTGGCGCCGACTCCATGAGGACACCTTCGTGAGCGACATCGCAGAGAAACTCAAAGTCGCGATTGCCGACCGCTACGTGATCGAGCGCGAGCTCGGTGCGGGCGGCATGGCGACCGTGTATCTCGCGCAGGACGTGAAGCACGAGCGGAAGGTGGCGCTCAAGGTGCTGCGCCCGGAGTTGGCCGCCGTGCTCGGCGGCGAGCGGTTCGTGCAGGAGATCAAGACGACGGCCAATCTGCAGCACCCGCACATCCTGCCACTGTTCGATTCGGGCGAGGCCGGCAGCTTCCTCTACTACGTCATGCCGTACATCGAGGGCGAGACGCTGCGTGACAGACTGAACCGCGAGACGCAGCTCGGTATCGAGGAGGCGGTGCAGATGACCGTCGAGCTCGCCGACGCGCTCGACTACGCGCACCGCCAGGGGGTGATCCACCGGGACATCAAGCCGGAGAACATCCTGCTGCACGACGGCCGACCGATGGTCGCCGACTTCGGCATTGCCCTCGCCGTGAGCGCGGCCGCCGGCGGGCGGATGACGGAAACGGGTCTGTCGCTCGGGACCCCGCATTACATGAGTCCCGAGCAGGCGACGGCCGAGAAGGAGCTGACGCCGCGGTCGGACGTGTACTCGCTCGCGAGCGTGCTGTACGAGATGCTGACGGGGAACCCGCCGCACGTGGGGGCCACGGCACAGCAGATCATCATGAAGATTGTGACCGAGGAGGCGCAGCCGGTCACGGCCGTCCGCAAGTCGGTGCCGCCACAGGTGGCCGGTGCGGTGGCGAAGGCGCTCGAGCGTCTGCCGGCCGACCGGTTCGGCACTGCCCAGGAGTTCGCGGACGCGCTGCAGGGGCGCGGGATCGTCTTTGCGCCGACCGGTACGCAGGCGGCGGGCACGGGTGGACCGGCCACGGGATGGCGCGCTCGGTTGCGCGATCCGATGGTGTTGGTGCCGTCCGTCGTGGCCATCGTGGCCGTCGCGGCCTTTGCGGTATCGCTGCTTCGCACGCGGAGTCCGGAGGACGCGGAGCCCGTTCCGCCGATCCGGTTCGTCATGTCCTCCAAGGCTACCACCCGACCGAACCCCAACTGGTGGCCGTGGCCCGCGGCGATCTCCCCGAACGGTGGCGTCGTGGTGTACAACGTGGCGACGGCCGACAACAGCCAGCTGTACGCGTTGCGCACTGATCAGCTCGTCGCCCAGCCGATACCCGGTACCGAGGGGGCGATGCAACCGTACTTCTCCCCGGACGGGGCGTGGCTGGCTTTCGAGGTCGGCGGGAAGCACCGCAAGGTTCGGTTGGACGGCAGCGCGCCGGTAACCGTTACCGACGCCAGCGCGTTCAACGGGGCCGACTGGACGGACAGCGGTGAGATCATTCTCGGAGCGATCGGCCCGATCCGGGGGCTGGCGCGCGTGAGCGCGGCCGGTGGCGAACCGGTGGTGCTGACGCATCCGGACACCGTCGTCGGGGAGCTCGAGCATCTGTGGCCGATCGCGGTTCCCGGCGAGCAGGCCGTCGTGTTCGTGATCTGGTTCGGCAGTCTCGCATCGTCGCAGCTCGCCGTCGCGTCGCTCGATGACGGCACGGTGGTGCGGCTGGGCATCGACGGCATTCGCCCGCTCGCCGTGCTCGACGGCATGCTCGTGTACGTGCAGGATGACGGAGCCGTGATGGCGGTCGGACTCGACGCGGGCCGCATGGCACTGGATGGCCGGCCGATGCCCGTCCACGACCCGGTACAGGTCGGTCAGGCGAACAACGGCAACTCCGGCATCTTCATCTCCCGCGGTGGGGCCCTCGTGGCGTCGCGTGGCCAGCGGCTTGCCACCCTCGCGCGGTTGACGTCGAACGGTGTCGTCGATCCCATCCTGCCCGAGGCACGGGAACTCGGGTCCGTCGCGCTCTCACCTGACGGACGCCGCATCGCCGTGGTGGTCGGTCAGGGCCGGGAGAGCGATGTCTGGATCTACGACCGGCAACTCGGGACGTTCGCGCGGCTCACGACCCTCGAGTCGGTCACCTCCGTGACTTGGGCAGCCGACGGGGCGCACGTGGTCTTCACGGCGACCGGCGACTCGGCGCGGGGTGCTGTGTGGAAGCAACTCGCGGCCGGGGGTGCGCCACCCGAGAAGCTCATGGAGCACCCGCTGCTCACCCCGTGGGCCGCGATGGCGCCGAATGGGCAAGCGCTCCTGGTCACCGCGTTGGCTGAAGGAAACTGGAGCATCTTTCGCGTACCGCTCGATTCCGGCGCAGTGGTCCGTCCCTACGTCGCGACGCTCGCCAACGAGACCGGGGGGGCGTTCTCCCCAGACGGTGGCTGGGTGGCTGTGGGCTCGGACGAGTCCGGCCGCGACGAGGTGTACGTGCGGTCGTTCCCGAATCCATCCTCGAAAGTGCAGATCTCGGTCACGGGTGGGGTGGAGCCGATTTGGTCAGCGGACGGCTCGCGACTGTTCTACCGGTCCGGTCGCGGCACCATCATCGCTGCGCGCGTGGCCCTCGGCGCGGATTTCGCGCTGTTGGGGCGGGACACCGTGATCACGGGCGTGGACTTCGCGAACACGCTGACGGGTGACTTCGCCTACGACGGCGCCGACCGGAGCTTCGTGATGCTGATGCAGGGGTCCGAAGCGTTTGATCTCGTAATCGCCCCGAACTGGATCACGGAGTTCAGACGGCGGGTGGCGGATGCGAGATAGGGTCCTGCGGCGTGCAAAGTACCAGGTGCAAGGTGCAAGGGCTGCGAACCGTAAGCGCGGATGTGGCCCCTTGCACCTTGCGCGTTGCCCCTTGCACCTGACGCCGGTAGCGGTGTGCACGTTGGAGACAGGTGCGTGAGCGATCTCACCGAGAAACTCAAAGTCGCGATCGCCGACCGCTACGTGATCGAGCGCGAGCTCGGCGAGGGCGGCATGGCGCTCGTGTACCTGGCGCACGACGTGAAGCACGAGCGCAAGGTGGCGATGAAGGTCCTGCGTCCCGAGCTGGCCGCGGTGATCGGGGCTGAGCGGTTCCTGCAGGAGATCAAGGTCACGGCCAACCTTCAGCACAGCCACATCCTGCCGCTCTACGACTCCGGGGCGGTGGACTCGTTCCTCTACTACGTGATGCCGTACGTCGAGGGTGAAACGCTGCGGGCCAAGCTCGAACGTGAGAAACAGCTCGGCGTGGACGACGCCATCGCGCTGACACGCGCGATCGCGGGCGCGCTCGAGTACGCGCACAAGCAAGGTATCATCCACCGCGACATCAAACCCGAGAACATCCTGATGCGGGACAGCGACCCGCTGATCGCGGACTTCGGGATCGCACTGGCGCTGAGCCACGCAGGTGGAAGCCGGCTGACCGAGACGGGACTTTCCATCGGTACGCCACACTACATGAGCCCTGAGCAAGCGATGGGCGATCGGGAACTCGATGCCCGGAGCGATGTCTACAGTCTCGGCGCTATGCTGTACGAGATGCTGGCAGGCGATCCTCCGTACACCGGCTCGACCGCCCAGGCGATTGTTGCCAAAGTCATTACGGAGAAGGCGCCGCTCGTTACGACGGTGCGCGACACAGTCCCGTCCCACGTCGGTGCGGCCATCGCGCGGTCGCTCAACAAGCTGCCCGCCGACCGCTTCCCCTCGGCGCACGCGTTTAGCGAAGCATTGGTACGCCCCGATCCCGCGGCGCTTACGGCCACCCAACCGGGTTCGCCCACGCCAAGCGCTCGCGGGCGCAGCCCGATCGCATGGGCGGGGTGGGCTGTCGCTGCTGTGGCCCTGGTGCTTGCCGGCTGGCTCGCACTCCAGCAACCGCCCGAGCCGCAGGTGTCCCGGTTCAGCGTGGCCCTGCCCGGGGACGAACGGCTTGCGGTAGCACGCGGGACGCGCATCGCACTGTCGCCGGATGGCTCGCGGTTGGCCTATATCGGCATGGCCGAGCTCGGCCAACAGGTCTGGCTCAGGCCGCGGAACGCGCTGAGCGCCGAGCCCTTGCCGGGCACGGACCAGGCGGTGCACGTCTTCTTCTCGCCCGATGGGCGACGGGTAGGATTCCTGAACGAGGCGCAGCGCCTGATGACGGCCTCCCTCAGCGGAGGGCCGCCTGTCCAGCTGGCGGACACCGCCGTCGGGCTCGATGGCGCGACCTGGAGTGCCGACGGGTACGTCTACTTCGACGGATTCACCGGCGGTGGGACCGACGGCGTGCGTCGGGTGTCGGAAGCTGGTGGGCCGCCGACGGTCGTCACCACGGTGGACCGAGACGCAGGCGAAACCGATCACATCTGGCCCACGGCGCTGCCCAACGGTAACGGAGTCCTCTTCATCGTCTCCCGGGGCGGCGACCCGCGCTCGTCCGACATTGCGGTCCTGCCGCCGGAGTCGACGATCTATCGCGTGCTCTTGCGAGGCGTGGCCGCCGCCTACGTGCCGTCGGGGCATCTCGTGTACATCACAGCGGACGGGTCGCTCATGGCCGTGGCGTTCGATCTCGGCGATCTCCGTGTCACCGGTGAGCCCGTCGCGATCGGCACTGGGGTCGGCGTCCGCCCGTTCGGTGCAACGGATCTCGCGGCGGCCGGGGACGGCACGGTTGCCTACATGACGGGCCGGCGTGCCGACGACCCCATGGAAATCGTACAGGTGGGAATGGACGGGACGACCGAGTTGGTCGATCCGAACTGGTTCGGCAATTTCCGCACGCTGGCCGTCTCTCCGGATGCGTCGCGACTTGCGATCAGCGTCCTCGCCACCGGCGAGGAGCAGCTCTGGGTGAAGGACCTGCCGAGAGGGCCCATCACGAAGCTCACGTTCGAAG
>JBDHJO010000195.1:0-5196 GCA_039586875.1 Gemmatimonadota bacterium
CGCGGGACGAAGATCATGATCGTCGGCTTGGTTTCCAACAGGTTGGCCGGGATCTGCTCGATGCTCTCCGCGTAGTGGATCGTAGCTCCGCAGTGCAGCATGAGATAATGGCCGACCGTCCGCTCGAAACTGTGGGACAACGGCGCGGCCGAGAGGCACCGATCTTCGGGGAACACCTGGACGACCTTCAGCCCCGCCACGATGTTGGAGCAGAAATTGTCATGCGTGAGCATCACGCCCTTCGGCGGGCCCGTCGTTCCCGACGTGTAGATGAGGGTGGCGAGGGTGTCCGGCGGGAGCGCGAGCGCCTCCTCACGGTAGTTCGGGTAGTTGGGTTCTTCAGCGCCACCGCGTTGCAGGAACTCCTGGAAACTCAGGACGCCTGGGGCATCCATGCCGTCGGTTGCATCGAACACGATGATCGCCCTGACGTCCGGGATCTCATCCCGGATGGCGATCACCTTGTCGTACTGTTCCCGGTTCTCGACGAAGACGGCTTTCGCGTCCGAATCCATCAGGATGTACGCGGCCTGCGCGGCAGGCAGCGTCGGGTACACCGGCACGTCGGCGCATCCGATGCTCTGACACGCGTAGTCGACGACGGCCCATTCCGGTCGGTTCTGTGAGAGGATGGCGACGCGCTCACCGGGCTGGATCCCGAGCCCACGCAGTCCCAGCGCAGCCTGCTTGACGCGTCGCGCCAGGTCTTGGTGCGTGATGTCTCGCCACTCGCCGTCCGCCTTGTACCGCATGGCAGCGGGCTTGGATCCAAAGCGTTCGACGGCGGAGAAGAACAGGTGATTGAGGTTCGTTGGCTCGTTCACCGAAAGGCCTCCTGCACATGGCGGCTCAGCCCGCCCGCAGCACCGATGTGCGGTTGGTCAGAACCGGACGAGGAACCGGATGGGCGATCCCGGTACTGTGTCACCAGCGGCGGTCACGAGTGACGCGTGAACGACCGCAGAATCGGGTTGCGTATCACCTGAGCGCCTGACGACGATGCTCGTGCCGCCGTCGGTGCCGGTGGTTGCCACGTACACATGGGGATCGTCGCCCGGACTGGTCTCGGACTGAGCCAGGAAGAACCCCGCTGCCGCAGGGGAGCCGGGCTCAGGATCCACCGTACGAAAATGCACGTCCTGTCCGCTGAGCGCGAGTGTATCGGTCGGAGATGTCGTCAGGTCGGCCACGAGGACCGCCAGGGGCGGTGAGGCGGCCGCGGCGGTGTCAACGACGAGGACCGTCTCACCGGACGCGAAGATCGTATCGGCGGCGGGAACAGCCGTGATCGTGATCGGCCCGGCCCGGAGCGTCTCTATCCTGGCCTGCACACGGCCCGACCCGGCACCCGTACCCGTGACCACGCCGGTTGCGGGATCGACGATGAACCCGACGGCACCGGTGTCGATGATCTCCCACAGGATCTCGACGTCCGGCACGACCGCGCCTTGGGCACTGATCGCGCGCGCCGACAACTGGACGGTGTCGCCCTCCTCAACGGTCCGAGCCAAGGGGCCGCTGAGATCGAGCGCGACGACGCGATCGAAGTCCGCGAGAATGTTGCCACAGGCCGTCGTGGCGGCCACGAGCGCAAGCCACCGTTTCAGGGCACGCCCCCCCCGTCGAGGTCGGCCAGCGCGCGCTCGGCATGGGCCACCCACTGGGCCGCGTCCGGACCGCGGGGCGGGTGGGCGAGGAACGTCTCGAGGTGCTTCCGCGCCGCGTCTTCCTCGCCCCGCTGGAGGAGCAGGAATGCCAGTCCGTAATGCGCACCCGCGAGCGTAGGCTCCAGCTCGAGGGCGCGCCGGTAGTGGCGAATCGCTTCGTCGTAGCGATTGGTCTTGGTGAAGGCGATGGCGATGTTCTGGAGGACGCGCAGATCCGTTGGATGGTCCCGCAGGGCCAGGCGGTACGAGGTCAACGCAGCATCGTAGTCGCCCTGACGTTCGAGGGCGAGGGCCTCATTCAAATAGTCGAGGCGCTGAGGCTGCACCGGGGCATCCCGGCGGAGGCCGAGCAGGCGTTTCCAGTCCATCAAGGCGAGAAGATAACGGGTCGTTGCGCCCGCGCCTAGCTGCGGCGCCGTGCCGTTGTCTCCAGGCCGCCCCGGGCATACCTTCACCTCACATGCCGGATCCTCGAAGCCACCTCGGTGCGAAGGACACGCTCCAGATCGACTGGGCGCTGTTCGGCGAGTTGTGTCGTGCGCTGGCGCTGCGGATCGCACGCGAGTACGAACCCGACCTCGTGGTCGGGATTGCCAAAGCCGGTGTGGTCCCGGGCGCGGTCGTGTCGTCGATGCTGGGATGCGATTTTGCGGCCATGTCGGTCACGCGGCGCCAACGCGGCGGACCGCCGACGCTCATTGCCGGCCCGCCCGACTCGCTCCGCGAGCAGCGGGTCCTGATCGTCGACGAAACCTGCGACAGCGGCGACACGCTCAAGGTGGCGCTGAATGCCGTGCGCCGCCTCGGCCCCGCCGACGTTCGCACCGCCGTGTCGATCCGGACCGGACCGTACGCCCCGGACTTCCATGCGCTGGCGACCGAGAGTTTCATCATTCTCCCGTGGGATCGGGAGATCGTGGTGGACGGTGAACTGACCGTCCGGCCGGAGTATCGGGAGCGACTGGAGGCTGAAGGCCTGAGCGGCGCCGACGACTAGGCGCCGAGGATCGCGTCGTACGGCTGGTTGCGGCTTGCGGCGTCGTACACGGCGGTCAAGGTCTCGGGAGCCCCGATCAGAAACCGGCACTGCGTCCCACCCTGTGCCATGCACTCCAGTTCCATGACCGCGAGCGCCGTTCCCCCCGCCATCGCGGTGAAGAAGCTCGCGAGCACGCCGGTCGAGATGAAGCACGACGGCCCGCCGTCGACGCCTGACCGCGCCTCCACCCAATCCGTCGACGTCACGGCGAGCGAGCGCGTCCCGAGTCGCGCGACGGTCACCGTTCCCCAGCCGGCTGCTTGGAAGAACGCCGTCAGGACATCGGTGAGCGTATCGGCATCGAGTGCCAAGGGGTCACTGACGTCGGTGTGGGACGGCAGCCAGGTCTGGAAGCTCGCGTACAACTCTTCGCCTGCAGCGTATCCGACCGCCTGCAGGCGTACGGCACCCTCGTCAAAGCCGAGGTCTTGGATCGTGGTCGCGCGTAGCGCGTGCAGCGCACCCGCGCCAATCCCGATTACGCCGTGCTGGCAGAGAGTTGCAGTCATGATGACGTCGGTGATGGGTTGGAAGGCAACTTAGGCCCCATGCGTGAGGGTTCGCAAGAGCGGCATACACCGACACTCTCGACGTTGTCTACGGAATCGGGTAGAATGCTCTACAGCCAGAGGTAGGGCGGTGACGGTTGGACACGCGGGAGGCAGCATGGCAAGAGAGAAGAAGCGAGACGCGGAGCTCGAAGTGGTCGACGACGAACTCGAGGAGGAGCTCGAGGACGAGGATGAGCTCGCCGAGATCGTCCATGAGGCGCGCGCGTCGGGCGTCGTGGGGTTCGTTGCGGGCCTCGTGGTCGGCGCGTTTGTCGGTGTGGGCGTGGCGCTACTGGTGGCGCCGGACCGAGGGGACGTGACCCGCAGGCGAATCCGGACCAAGATTCGGGACGTAACCGACGACGCTCGGGATCAGTTCGACGATTGGCGTGACGACGCCGAGCGCGAGTTGCGACGGCGCCAACGACAAATACGGAAGCGACTCAAGCGCGATAACTGACTCAGCGCGCTGGCCCGAGGTCGGCGAGCAGCACCGTGGCGGTTGCCTGATACGAAGGGTCCATCACGTCGCTGGTGGGCGGCAGGTTCACCAGGGCCTCGAGTTGGGCGCGGGCATCGTCCGGCCGCTCGAGGTCGAGGTACACCTCCGCCAGTTCCAGCCGATGATACAGGTAGTCGGGTCGGAGTTCGACGGATCGCTCGAGATGGCGCACGGACGCTTCCCAGCTCGCGCGATCGAAGAAACCGGCGCCGAAGAACGTCTTGGCGAAGAACCTCGTGAGCCCCGACAATCGCTTGACCTCGGCGTGCCACGCACCGAGGACGTGATGGGCGCCGTCGTGGGAAGGATCCAGCTCGACGGCCTTCGAGGCAGCGTCGTAGATCACCTCGGCGAAGCGGACACGCTCCTTGCCGCCGCGTGTCCGGGACAGTCGTCCGAGTACGAGTGACACCGTGAAGTGACCCTCCGCATCGAGGGAGTCGGTCCGAACGGCGGCATCGGCGTAGAGTCGGGCGACCGAGTACAGGCTGTCCCGCAGGTCGGTTTGATCCGCACCCTCGAGTTGCTTGGCGACCTCGACCTGGGCGTTGGCGAACTTCCACGTCGCGGCGTACGACTGCTCGGCGAGGTACGCGGCCCGAAAGGCCTCGAGGGCGCCCTCCGGGTCGAGTGCGTCGAGCAAGCTGTCTCCGACGACCAGCCACTCGTCGTGTGTGCGTGACGTGTCCTGCGCACCGAGCGACGATGCGATGAGCAGGAGGCAGATCGTGGCGACCAGAATGCGGAAGGAACGCATGAGCTACCAGCTCCGACGGAAGACGGGCGTCCAAATGGGAAGAGAATGATTGTCATCCCCTTGATCGAGCGCAAGCGAGACGGCGGCGCCCTCTCCCGAGAGGAGTGGCGGAGTGTCGTCCTCGCGTACGCGCGCGACGAGGTACCCGACTATCAGATGGCCGCACTCCTCATGGCGGTGCTGTTCAACGGCCTTGCACCGCATGAGTTGGGGGCGCTGACGGACGCCATGGTGGAGTCAGGGGCTTCCCTGTCGTTCGCGGCCGATACCCCGCCCAGGGTCGACAAGCACTCCACCGGCGGCGTCGGTGACAAGGTCTCCCTCGTCCTGGCACCGCTCGTGGCCTCGGTGGGGCTGGCCGTACCCATGATCTCCGGTCGCGGGCTGGGACACACCGGCGGCACCCTGGACAAGCTGCAATCGATCCCGGGTTTCCGCGTCGACCTGTCACTGTCGCAGGCTCGCGAGCAGGTCGAGCGTTTGGGTGTGGCGCTGATTGGGCAGACGGGAGAGATCGCGCCGGCTGATCGCAAGCTGTACGCGCTCCGTGACGCGACGGCGACCGTCGACGCCATCCCGCTCATGGCGGCGAGCATCATGTCCAAGAAGCTCGCCGAGGGCCTGAACGCGCTGGTTCTCGACATCAAGACCGGCTCAGGCGCGTTCCTGCCCGAGCTCGA
>JBDHJO010000196.1:0-5175 GCA_039586875.1 Gemmatimonadota bacterium
CGTCCTGCGCTAGTCCTCCTGCAGTTGGTACACGCGCACGTAGTCGATGTACAGCCGCTGCGGTGTCATGCCGGGCGGGGGCTCACGTCCACCATCGAAGAAGCCGCCCACGGCGAGGTTGAGGATGATGTAGAAGGTGTGGCCTTCGTCGAACGGCCAGTACGCCGGATCTTCACCCAGTGTCTTCGTCACCTGAAAGTACGCGGTGGAATCGACGTACCACTTCACGAACCCCGGCTCCCACTCGATGGCGAACTCGTGCCACTCGTCGTGGAAACTCCCCGACGACAGCGTGTACTCTCGGGAGAAGTAGCGGTGGCCGGCGGCGTCGGGTCCACTGTGGATCGCGCCTGAGGTCCAGGTTGGCAACCGCCCTTTGCCCTCCATGATGTCGATCTCGCCGCATCGTGGCCACGGAACGGCGTCGATGTTGCCGCCGAGAAGCCAGAACGCGGGCCACATGCCGACCTCGCCGGGCTGTTTGATGCGCGCTTCGAACCGGCCGTACTGAAACTCGCGCTTGCCCTTGGTGATCATCCGGGCCGACGTGTACTGGCGGTGCTCGTAATCCTCGCGACGGGCCTCGATGACGAGGGCGCCGTTCTCGATCCAGGCGTTGGCGCCGGCCGTACCGTCGATCCGGTTGGTGTAGTACTGGAGCTCGTCATTGAACGGGTTGGGCATGACCAGCGCAGTCCAGGTCGACTGATCGATCGTTGGGCCGTCGAACTCGTCCGCCCAGACCAACTCATAGCTGAAAGTGGGCGTGGTCGTCGTATCGCCCGGGTTGCCGCCGGGGTCGGTGGGTGGCGCGTCCGAACAGGCCGTCAGCGTGAAGAACGTGAGCCACCACCCGAGAACACTGCCGTTCATTCCCTCAATCCCCCGCAATCGAAGACAACAGGACGCCCCCCTTTAAGTCCTGCATTATAGCGCACCCGGTGCGCAAGAGGGTGGGCAGGCGCTTCTGCGTATCTACTGGCCCGCATGTGTCCCGAACACCATGTTGAGCTGTCCTTGCCTGGAGTCCCGACATGCAAGCCCACGCACCCTTCCCCTCGTCGATGGTCTGTGGAATCGTCGCGGTTGCGACACTCCTGTGTGCCCCGTCTAGCGTTCTTGCGCAGACGCGGGAAGCCGGACCCTGGTGGCCGCACCCCGAATGGGGACCGGATGACCAGGCTGGGGCGTCCAATCGGATCACACCCGCCAAGGTGCTGAGTGCCCTCCAGTTGGCGCAGTCGGGGATCGTGTACGAGCTCGGGCAGGTGTACGAGGCCGGCATGCCGCTGTTTCGCGGGCGCAGCTACTCCATGCTGATTCCACGGCGAGACACGAACGCCGTGGGGGCAAACCGCCTGGTCGGCAACGAGGAGTTTCTGGCAACACAGATTGGGCAGGTCGGCACCCAGTTCGACGGACTCGGCCACATCGGGCAGAAGGTCGTGATGGACGATGGGCGGGTAACGCACGTCTTCTACAACGGCTTCACTGCCGAGGAGATGGATGCGCGTGAGGGGCTGCAGAAGCTCGGCATCGAGCATGTGAAGCCGATCATTACTCGGGGTCTGCTGGTCGACGTCGCTGGGTACAAAGGGGTGGCGCGACTGCCGCACGGCTACGAGGTCACGGTCGACGACGTCCTCGGCGCACTCGAGCGAGGAGGGATCACTGAGGCCGACATCGAACCGGGTGACGCGCTGCTCTTCCGGTACGGATGGTCGTCACTCTGGGATCAGCCGGAGGAGTACAATCGGGATCCACCAGGGATCGGCCTGGACGTTGCCCGGTGGGTGATTGCGAAGCACGTGACGATGGTCGGAAGTGACTCGTGGACGGGAGAGGTGCTTCCGAACCCGGATTCGACTCTCGTGTTCCCGGTGCATCAGGAATTGATGATGAAGCACGGCGTCTTCAATCTCGAGAACATGATCTTCGAGTCACTCGTGGAGGACGGCGTCACGGAGTTCCTGTTCATCGTGACGACCATCCGGTTCAAGGGGGCCACAGGCTCGCCGGTTCGCCCGATTGCCATCCGGTGAGCGAGGGAGACCTGGCGCATCAGGTACGGTTTTCGGCAACACATTGACAACGAGAGTCGCGATTCACATGGTTTGCTGTTGCCCCCTCATTTCCCGAGACTGCGGAGGTCGCCATGCGACGCGCTCTGCCCGTCACCCTCCTGAGTTCCTTCGTGGTGTGTCTTATCCCGCTCGCCACGGCCCATGCGCAAGGCGATGCCGCGAAGATCGCGAACGCCATGAGCGCGGCACCGCCGTCGATCGCGAATATCGCGACGGTGGTTGACTGGCCCTCGGAGCCCGGTGGTGAAATGGCCACCCTCAAGAAGGGCTCGTCGGATTGGACCTGCTTCCCGGACAACCCGGGGACCCCGGGCAACGACCCGATGTGCGTCGACCCGCCCTGGCTCGAGTGGGTGGATGCCTGGATCAACAAGCGCGAACCAAACATCACGGCGATGGGCTTCGGGTACATGCTCCAGGCGAACGACTCACCGTACAGCAACACGGATCCCTACGCCGAGGGCCCGACCGACGACAACGAGTGGCGGGAGAGCGATGTGCCGCACCTGATGATTCTGGTGCCGGACGAGGCGATGCTGGCCGGCTTGCCAACCGATCCGGACAACGGCGGGCCGTGGGTGATGTATCGCAACACGCCGTACGTCCATATCATGGCGCCGATGCCCTTGTACACGCCGGGCAAACACTAGGGGTCGATTCCTTCGGTCGCCGAGCGGCGACTGGAGAGAGTGGCCGGATCTGAGTAGAATGTGGGCGCGCCAGGAACGTTCCTGGCGCGCCCGTGTGTTGTATAAGTCGTTGTAAATGAATATATTACGCCTCGTACGGCGCCGTAGCCAAGTGGTAAGGCAGAGGTCTGCAAAACCTCCATTCGGCAGTTCGAATCTGCCCGTTTGGCATTCGGCGCCGGGCAGCTTCCGTCAACGGGGCTCGCCTGGCGGTTCGCCCCTTATGATCGAATCTGCCCGTTTGGCATTCGGCGCCGGGCAGCTTCCGTCAACGGGGCTCGCCTTCCGGCTCGCCCCTTATGATCGAATCTGCGGGGCTCCCACCCCCCTCGTTAACTCGGCGGCCGTCACGATCTGAATTTCGATCGTCACGACCGTAGTTTCGACCGCCATGATCGGAAGTTCCGGGTGCCACGATTCGAGCTCCGCTCGACCCGATCCAAAACAGGGTCAGCGCCCCCGATCTTCGGATTTGCGACCGAGTTCGCTACCGAAGTCAGTCGGCGCCTAGCTGCCAACGACCCGGAGGCCGCACGCACGTGCTGCGAGGGCCAGCATCTGGTCGTGCGTCGCGAGCACGAGGTCTTCGGTACGTACCTCCCGCCACATGAGCGCCGTTGCGAGGTGGATCGCGTCGAGCGTGCCCAGAGCCACCGGCATGGGCTGAGCTGCACGCTCGAGCACTGCTGCCGTCGGTTCGACGAGCTCGACGCGTTCCATGAGCCGGTGCACTGCCTCACGACGTACGGCGATGTCGGTGGCTGCGGCACCGTGCAACCGGAGCCGGTCCAGCGTGCGGAGACACTCGACCTGCGTCAGCGCACTCGCCACCCCCACGCGCACCTTCTTCCACTCGGCCAAACGGTTCGGTTGGCGGAGCACGATGCGCAGAAGGACCGACGCGTCGAGATACGCAATCATCGCTCCGACTGTCGCTCCTCGAGCAAGACTTCCACGACGTCGCTATCCAGTGTCAGCGCCGGCGGCAGACGAACCTCGTGCAGCCGGCCGCGAGACGGACGCACGGATAACTGGGCATCACTGGGGAGTGGCACGATCCGCGCGATCGGCGTGTCCCGGTCGAGTACCGTCAGGCTCTCGCCAGCACGCACCCTGCGGAGATGGGCGCTGAGTCGCGCCTTGAGGTCGGCGATCCGAATGCCGGAAGATTGGTCTCGCTTCATGGTCATAAGATGACCATTAATAGTCATGTTGTAAACTCCCGCCTCAGTGCCCAGAGTGCTGGGCCGTGTATGCCGAGGATGGCAAGTGATTGCGGCGGGTGGTAGTCAATCCGTTGCATGGTGCTCAGTTTCGATCGCCACGATCTAAGTTCCGGCCGCCACGATCTCAGTTTCGATCGCCACGATCTAAGTTCCGGCCGCCACGATCCGAGTTTCGATCGTCGCGATCTGAACTTCGGGCGCCACGACCCAAGTTTCGATCGCCGCGATCTGAACTTCGGGTGCCACCATCCACGTTTCGATCGTCACGATCTAAGTTCCGACCGCCACGATCCACGTTTCGATCGTCACGATCGAAGTTCCGACCGCCACGATCCACATTTCGATCGTCGCGATCTGAGCTTCGGGTGCCACGACCCAAGTTTCGATCATCACGATCCAACTTTCGATCGCCATGATCCAAACTTCGGGTGCCACGATTCAAGTTTCGATTCCCACGATCTAAGTTCCGGCCACCACGATCGGAATCTCGGTCACCATGATCTAAGTTTCGATCACCACGAACTGAGTTTCGATTGCCACGGTCTGAATTCTGCTCAAGTCAAACCAACTCGGGATCGGCGTTCCCGACCTTCGGATTGAGGCAATCCACCCGGGTGTCCACGCATCGCCCCGAGGTCCCTGGGGATGTATGGCTGCAAACACATGCAGACACACCTGCCAAAGCACAGATGTACGGCTCGTTTTTCGCTCGCAGGAACTTTGCGGTGCTCGTGTCACCAGGAGGTGAAACCTCCCCCTTTCCACTCTCGTACGCTGACAAACCAGACACCGCTCTTTCCTTCTCAAAGGTGAGTCTCCTCAGATGGAACAGCTCAAACGGGATGTCCGATTCCTGAAGGTCTACTCGGTGGGGATGACCGCTTTGTGTGCGGTGCTTCTTCTCTCCGGATTTGCCCGGCAGGACGAACGACAGGTGTTCACCGAGATCGACGTCGAACGCATCAACATTGTCGAGGCGGACGGCACGCTCCGCATGGTGATATCCAATCAGGAGCGACAGCATCCGGGTATCGTGAACGGCAAGGTCATCCAACGTAGCAACCCGCGCCCTCCGGGCATGATCTTCTTCAATCATCTCGGCGACGAGATGGGCGGGTTGGTCTTCGGTGCGAACGGCGAGAATGGCCACTTCGGGTCCTTTACGTGGGACAAGGT
>JBDHJO010000197.1:0-8895 GCA_039586875.1 Gemmatimonadota bacterium
GATCATTGTCGACCAGGACATGCCGTATCTCGCCGGTCTCGTGCAGGGACGGAGCCTCGGTGGGCCCGGCGGCCCCGGAGGGCGTGGTGGGGCCGGGGGTGCGGGTGGGGAGGGCGGCCGGGGGATTTCGGTGAGCGGACGTGAGTGCGAAGACGGTCCGCAGGGCGAGGCTGGTGAGCGGGGCCCGGAGGGACCGGGGGGGGCAGGAGGGGTGCCCGGGAATCCACCTCGGGTGATTCAGGTTTCGGCAGACGACGTCTTCGGTCAGAGGGTTCCCCCGGGCTTGCAGTCCCTAGTAGATTTCTCCCGCTAAATGCAGTCTCCTTGATTGGGAGTGGGTCGTGGGGAGTGGTACTGTAACAGATTGCAGACACACCCGCACCGACATCGGTCGGTGCGGGCGAGCAGGATCGTCGACGGGAGCCCGCTGTACGGCCGGCTCCCTTTTTTCGTCCGCGAACTCGTGGGCACCTGAGGAGAACGACTCGTGATTGTATCCGTACCCAAAGAGTCCTTCGCCGGCGAGCGACGGGTTGCGCTCACCCCCGACGTGGTGAAGCGCCTGGTCGCGCAGTCGGTGGAGGTTCGTATCGAGCAAGACGCCGGGTTCGGCGCATCGCATATCGACGATGCGTACGAGGCGGCCGGCGCGACCATTGTGAAGGACCGCGATGCGATCTGGCGCGATGCCGATATCGTGCTGCGCGTCCAGCGACCGATGACCGCCGCCGAGGGCCGTGACGAGATTGCCCTGCTGAAGGAGGGCGCAATCGTCGTGGGCATGTTGTGGCCCCTCACGAATCCGGGGCTCGCCAAGGCGCTGGCGGACCGCAAGGTCACCAGCTTCAGCCTCGATCAGCTGCCGCGCATCACCCGGGCGCAGTCGATGGACGTCCTGTCGTCGATGAGCACGATCGCGGGCTACCGGGCGGTGCTCATGGCTGCGGCCCAGAACGGGAAGTTCTTCCCGATGCTGGTGACGGCAGCCGGGACGATCGCGCCGGCGAAGGTCTTCATCATCGGTGCGGGTGTTGCCGGCCTCCAGGCCATCGCGACGTCTCGCCGCAATGGCGCCATCGTGTCCGCCTTCGACGTGCGGCCGGCCGTGCAGGAGCAGGTCGAAAGCCTCGGTGCCAAGTTCGTGAGTCCTGCCGAAGACGTGACGGCCGAGGGTGAGGGCGGCTACGCCAAGGAATTGTCGGAAGATCAGCACAAGAAGGAGCTCGCGTTCATTCATGAGCAGGTGAAAGGCGTCGATGTCGTGATCACGACGGCGCTGATCCCGGGCCGCCCGGCCCCCGAGCTCATCACCACCGCCATGGTGGAGGACATGCGACCGGGCTCGGTCATCGTGGACCTCGCGGCCGAAACGGGCGGCAATTGTACGCTTACCAAGGCTGGGGAGACCATCGAGCACAATGGGGTCACGATCATGGGCCCGCTCAATCTGCCCGCCGGCATGCCGGTCCATGCAAGCCAGATGTACGCCAAGAACATGCAGGCCTTCCTCGGTCTGCTGATCGACAAGGAAGGGAAGCTCACTCTCGATTTCGAGGATGAGATCATCCAAGGAACGTGTATCACGCACGAAGGTCGTGTCGCGCATGAGGCGACGCGGGCCAAGATGGAGGGTTAGGCCTGATGCTCGAGGAACTGGTCGTCCTGTTCGTGATCTTCGTGCTGGCGATGTTCGTCGGTTTCGAGGTCATCACGAAAGTCCCGCCCACGCTGCACACCCCGCTGATGTCGGGGTCCAATGCGATCTCCGGGATCACGATCATCGGCGCGCTCATCATTGCGGGTGCCGCCGACAATCGGATCTCGTCGGTCCTGGGCTTGGTGGCGGTGGCGTTTGCCATGATCAACGTGGTGGGTGGCTTCATGGTCACCGACCGCATGCTCCACATGTTCAAGCGTAAGCCGGAGGAGTCGAAGAAATGATTGACGCCTTCGCCAAACTTGCCTACCTGCTTGCGGCCGTCCTCTTCATCTTCGGCCTCAAACGCTTGAGCTCCCCAGCCACGGCGCGTTCCGGCAATTGGATCGCGTCGCTCGGCATGCTGATTGCCATCGTGGCCACGCTCGGGTTCGAGGGGGTGGTCCAGTGGCAATACATTCTCATCGGCGTCGCGATCGGGTCGATCGTCGGAGCCACCTTCGCGCGATTCGTCAAGATGACGGCCATGCCCGAAATGGTCGCGTTGCTGAACGGGTTCGGGGGCGGCGCGTCCGCCCTCGTTGCCAGCGCCGAATTCGTCAAGTACTACAACGCCGGCGGCGAGATTCCGGTGAACTTCGGAGTCGCCATCATGCTGTCCGTGGTGGTCGGAACACTGACGTTCTCCGGCAGCCTGGTGGCGTTCGGCAAGCTGCGCGAGTTGGTGACGGGTCGTGCGGTGACCTATCCGGGACAGCAGATCGTCAATGCGCTGATTCTGCTCGGCGCGCTGGCGGGAGTCGTGTGGCTCGTGATCGAGCCGCACAACTGGCCGTTCTTCCTGGCGCTCGTGGGCCTGGCCTTCATGCTCGGCATCCTGTCGGTGATCCCGATCGGGGGCGCGGACATGCCGGTCGTGATCTCCCTCCTCAACTCGTATTCGGGCATCGCGGCGGCACTCACCGGATTCGTGATCAACAACGAAGGGCTGATCATCAGTGGTGCGCTGGTCGGTGCGTCGGGGCTCATCCTGACGAACATCATGTGCAAGGCCATGAACCGATCGCTGGCCAACGTGTTGTTCTCTGCGTTCGGCTCTGAAGTGCAGGAGATCGGTCCGGCCGGTGCCGTAGGTGACAAGAGCGTACGTTCCCTGAGTCATGAGGACGCGGCGACGATGCTCGCCTATGCCCGTCAAGTTGTGTTCGCGCCGGGCTATGGTCTGGCCGTCGCCCAGGCACAGCACGAGGTGAAGAAGCTGGCGGACATGCTGCAGGAGAAGGGCGTGATCGTGAAGTACGCGATTCACCCGGTCGCGGGCCGGATGCCGGGTCACATGAATGTGCTGCTGGCCGAGGCGGACGTGCCCTACGACCAGCTCTTCGACATGGATCAGATCAATCCGGAATTCGATCAGACTGACGTGTCGGTGATCATCGGGGCGAACGACGTCGTGAACCCGGCGGCGCGCACCGACAAGTCGAGCCCGCTCTACGGGATGCCGATCCTCGACGTGGACAAATCGACGCACACGATCGTGCTCAAGCGCAGCATGCGGCCCGGGTTCGCCGGAGTCGATAACGAGCTGTTCTATCAAGAGAACAACTCGATGCTGTTCGGCGATGCCAAGGAGTCGTTTGTGAAGCTGATCGAAGAGGTGAAGCTGCTGTAGTCGAGCGGCGGCGACGGTTGCACACCCGGGGGCGGGGAGGGTGACCTTCCCGCCCCCGGCGCATGCAGACGGCTTATCGTTCGCCGTCCGGGTCGACGCGCCGCCGGCGCTCCTTGCGTTCCGCCCTCGCGCGCTTCTCCTTGAGTCGCGCCTCGCGGACGGCACGTGAGGGCTTTGTCTTGCGGCGGTGCTTTGGTCGGCGCAGGGCATCGGTCACGAGCGCCTGGAGCCGGTCGATTGCGGCGGTTCGGTTCTGCTGCTGGCTTCGGCGCGCCGACGATACGACCCGCACGCAGCCGTGCCGGTCGAGACGATGCGCGAGCCGTTCCAGAAGCCACGTACGATCAGCGTCCGACAGCGCCGTGCTGTGCCGCACGTTCCAGCGCACCTCCACGCGCGTGGACGTGGTGTTCACGTGCTGGCCGCCGGGCCCGGACGATCGCGAGACCCGGAATTCCAGTTCGACCTCGGGTATAGTGAATGCCATGCGCATTGAAGATACTTTGAGTTGGACGTCGCGGCGGAGCTTCAGCGGAAACGGCAAACCAGTATGGACGAGGGCGGATTGAAGGGAAAGCTGGCGCTCGTGCTCTCCGGCGGGGGCGCACGCGCGGCCTATCAGGTCGGCGCGCTGTCGGCGATTGCGGAGATCGCACCGAACTTGGTGATCCCGATCCATACGGGCGTGTCGGCTGGCGGCCTGAATTCGACCTTCCTGGCAGCGCACCGGGGCCCGTTCAAGCTGGCGGTCGCGGAGTTGGAAAGCCAATGGGGGAAGCTGACGCCGGAACGCGTATATGCCGTGCGCCCCGTGCACGTCGGGCGCGGCATGCTCCGGTGGGTCGTGAACATGGTGCGGTTCCGGCGGGTCCCGCAACCGTCGCTGCGGGGTCTCATGGACGGTGCGCCGCTCAGGTCGTTCCTCCGGCACTGCATCGCGTTCGACGGGATCCAGCGCAACATCGACGAGGGCCGGTTGCGCGCCGTGGCACTGAGCGCCACGTGCTATTCGGGCGGCCAGACGGTCACGTTCGTGCAGGGCGTGCGTGACCTGCCGTTGTGGCAACGGCACATGCGTCAGGCGACCCGGGACGATCTTGAGGTCGATCACCTCATGGCCTCGGCGGCGATACCGCTGGTCTTCCCCGCGGTAGGGATCCGTGATGCGTTCTACGGTGACGGGTCCGTGCGGCAGACCGCACCGCTCGCACCGGCGATCCACCTCGGCGCCGACCGGATCATCGCCGTGTCGATGCGAACATCAGCGCCCGCGCCGTCGTGCACGCCCACGGCGCTCAGGGACTACCCGGTCGCCGCGCAGGTGTTCGGCCTGCTGCTGCATTCCGTCTTTCTCGACATCCTCGATGCCGATGCGGAACGGCTGGAGCGTCTCAACCAACTGCTGCAACAGATCCCGGAAGACCGGCGTCCGGTCGATGGAATCCGGCCTATCGGCCTGCTGTTGCTTCGGCCCAGCCGGGACCTCGGTGGTCTCGCCTCGACGCACCCGATTCAGTTGCCCCCGCTGGTCCGTTTTCTGGTATCCTCGATCGGCGGCGGGTGGGAGCGATCGGCAGACTTCCTGAGTTACCTGATGTTCCACCCCTCCTACACCGGGCTCCTGATGGAACTGGGGTACGAGGACACTCGAGCGCGCCGCGACGAAGTCGAGCGTTTCGTGGGGGGGTAGGGGAAGACACACGGGAGGGCCTCGTCGGACCCTCCCGGTGATCGTGTGGACCGAACGACACGGTGGTTCCGTCGTCCCGCGTGGCCGTCACCTTCGCGGCGCCGGCGGGCGTAACCTCATCGCCGGCGACGCCGGTGATCGTGATCTGTTCCCGTCCGGTGAGTCCGTGGGATTCCGCACTTTCGCCGGGCCGGAACTGCAGCGGCAGCACGCCCATGCCGATGAGGTTCGACCGGTGAATCCGTTCGTAGCTCGCGGCGATCACGGCGCGAACGCCCAACAGCCGTGTGCCCTTTGCGGCCCAGTCCCGGGAGCTCCCGGAGCCGTATTCCTTTCCGCCGAACACTACGAGCGGTGTACCCGTGTCCTGATAGCGCATGGCCGCATCGTAGATGCTCACGATCTCCCCGGAGGGCAGATGTTCGGTCCAGTTGCCTTCCTTGCCCTCGGCGAGGCGGTTACGGATGCGGATATTGCCGAACGTGCCACGCATCATGATGTCGTGGTTCCCACGACGGGAACCGAAGGTGTTGAACTCCACCGGTTCGACACCTCGCTCCATGAGCCAGCGTGCGGCCGGGCCGTCCTTCGGGATCGCGCCGGCCGGTGAGATGTGGTCGGTCGTCACTGAGTCGCCGAGCCACGCCAGCACGCGCGCACCTTCGATGTTGATCACCGGTACCGGCTCGAAGGTCATGCCGGTGAAGAACGGTGGGTTCGCGATGTAGGTGGAGTTCGGGTCCCACGCGAACCGCCCACCCTCCGCCTCCGGTACGGCGATCGCCTGCCACAGTTCATCGCCGTCGAAGACACCGGCGTACTCCTTCCGGAACGCATCGGGTGACAAGGCAGCATTCACCGCAGCCTCGACCTCGTCAGGGCTTGGCCAGATGTCGCGAAGGAACACCGGCTCGCCGTCACTGCCGGTACCGAGTGGCTCGCTTTCGAGGTCGATGTCCATCCGTCCGGCGATGGCATAGGCCACGACGAGCATCGGGGAGGCGAGATAGCTCGCACGGACCAAGGGGTGCACCCGCGCCTCGAAGTTCCGATTGCCGGACAGCACCGCGGCGCAGACCAGCCCGTGTTCCGTGATGGCGTCGGCGATCGGCTCCGCGAGCGGCCCACTGTTGCCGATGCACGTGGTGCAGCCGTACCCCACGAGATAGAAGCCCAGCGCCTCCAGCGACTCCAGCACACCACCGGCGCGGAGATAGTCCGTGACCACCTTCGATCCGGGAGCCAGGCTCGTCTTCACCCATGGCTGCCGCGTCAGACCTCGGGCCACGGCCTTCTGCGCCACCAGACCGGCACCGAGCATGACGGAGGGGTTCGACGTGTTGGTGCAGCTGGTGATGGCGGCGATCACGACCGAGCCATCCTGCAGCGGCACGCGCTCACCCTCGAGCTCGATCTCGGTGCCCACCAGCGTGGCCGTGTTTGCCGGGGCGGTCGCACGCGCGGCGTTGGCCGGAACGAGGTTCGGCAGTGACGCGTGGAAGGACTCCTTCACCTTGCTCAGCGCAATGCGATCCTGCGGTCGCCGGGGTCCCGCGAGTGAGGGCTCTACCGAACCCAAGTCGAGTTCCAAAACGGCCGTGTATTCCGGATCGGGCGTGTCGGCTGTGTGAAAGAGGCGCTGCGCACGACAGTACTGCTCCACCCGTTCCACGAGATCGTCCGGCCGTCCGGTCCGCCGGAGGTACGCGAGCGTTTCGTCGTCGACCGGGAAGAACCCCATGGTGGCACCATACTCCGGCGACATGTTGGCGATCGTCGCCCGGTCGGCGAGCCCGAGCGTGTGGAGGCCGGAGCCGAAGAATTCAACGAACCGACCCACCACCCCAAATCCGCGGAGCATCTGCGTGGCGGTGAGCACCAGGTCGGTGGCCGTCGCTCCGCGAGGCAAGGTGCCGGTGAGCTTCATTCCGACCACCTCGGGCAGTTGCATGAAATACGGCTGTCCCAACATCACTGCTTCCGCTTCGATACCCCCGACGCCCCACCCAACGACGCCGAGTCCGTTGATCATCGTGGTGTGCGAGTCCGTTCCGACGAGCGTATCGGGAAACAGCACCGGTGGACTGTCGTCGGTGCTGCGCACCACACTGGCGAGGTACTCCAGGTTCACCTGGTGCACGATGCCGGTGCCGGGCGGGACCACGCGGAAGCTGCGGAAAGCCTGTTGGGCCCAACGCAGCAACTGGTAGCGCTCGCCGTTCCGCTCCATCTCGCGTTCCACGTTGAGCCGGAAAGCCGTCGATGCGCCGAAGAAATCGACCTGCACGGAGTGGTCGATCACGAGGTCGGTGGGGACCAATGGGTTGATGCGGTCCGGATCGCCGCCCAGGGTTGCAATAGCATCGCGCATGGCAGCCAAGTCGACGACCGCCGGCACGCCGGTGAAGTCCTGCAGCACGACTCGGCCGGGCATGAACGGGACCTCGAGGCTGCGGTCGGGCGTCGGGCGCCAGCCGGCGACCGAGGTCACGTGGCGCTCGGTCACGATGCCGTTGCCGGCATGGCGCAGCACGTTCTCCAACAGGATGCGGATGGAGAAGGGGAGCCGGTCGAGTTCGGCCACACCGGCCTCCTCGAGTGCAGGCAGCCGGTAATAGCGCGAAGCCGAACCGCGCAGGTCGAGGGTGGTGTAGGCGTCAAACATATCGGTCATCGTCACAGTCGATCGAGAAGGTGGTGATTGCAGTGCCTAACGTTAACATGCCGCACAGGCCAACAAAGGGGCGGCCCCCTCGATCATGCGGTGGGGGCCGCCCGGCGGACCGTTGTCCGCTCATATCCCGTAGACTCTGATCGCCCGACCCGTGCCCAGCCTCGTCAGAGGCCGCGGGTTGCCGACCCACAGCGGTGACGGGAGACTCCCTCGGTGTTCGGAGGCCCGCTGCCGCAGGTCGCGAGAGGTCCTCACCATGCTTCCACCAGTTGGACACGGGTCCCTCTCGCAGGCAACTCAAGCGTAGGGGGAACGTCCTGAAGCGGCAATGAAGAATTTGTGAATCTCGCTGCGCTGGCGTGGAGTGGTGGCCGCACATGCTGCGCCCTGCCGCGAGCGGTGCATAGTGCTATTTTTGCAGTCGCCAATCCGATCATCACCCGGGAGACCCGAGCATGTCCCACGCGGCCGGCGCGAGCCAGGATGTCACCGACGCCCTATGCGTCAACAGTGTCCGCATCCTGGCCATGGATGCAGTCGAACGCGCGAAATCGGGGCATCCGGGAGCGCCAATGGGTCTCGCACCCGTCTGCTACGTCCTCTGGACGCGGCATTTGCGCCACAATCCGGGCAATCCCGACTGGCCGGGTCGCGATCGGTTCGTCCTCTCGTGCGGTCACGCATCGATGTTGCTGTACGCCGCGCTCTATCTCAGCGGATACGCGATCACGCTCGACGATCTCAGAGACTTCCGTCAATGGGAGAGCAAGACGCCGGGACACCCCGAGTACGGTGTCACTACCGGGGTCGAGACCACCACGGGTCCACTCGGCCAGGGCGTGGGGAATGCCGTCGGCATGGCCCTGGCTGCACGTCATCTCGCTACCCGATTCAACACTCCCGATTTCCCCGTGGTCGATCAGCGCGTGTACTTCCTGGCGAGCGACGGTGACCTCATGGAGGGGATCTCGCACGAGGCGTGTTCGCTGGCCGGGCACCTCGGTCTCGGAAACCTGGTCGGCATCTTCGACGACAACCGGATCACGATCGACGGCTCGACGGATCTCGCGTGCAGTGACGACGTGGTCGGTCGGTTTACTGCCTATGGTTGGCAGGTGTTACAGGTGGACGACGGGAACGACCTCGATGCGATCGATCGGGCCATCGATGCGGCGAAGGCCGACGACGCGCGGCCGACCCTG
>JBDHJO010000198.1:0-5014 GCA_039586875.1 Gemmatimonadota bacterium
AGAGGAGACCGCCCGTGCTCGCATTCCGGATCTGCACCGCACTGCTGCTCGCTGTGAGCGTCACGGCGTGCGGTGGCGCGAACGATCCGGAGACCGCGACGCCGCCCACGGCCCGGGACCTCCTCACCGCGGCCGTCGATTTCTACGGTGCCTCGCGCGGTCCCACCGGGCTGTACTGTGACCGGCTGCGGTTCAACGGGGCGCACGAGGGGCCGGCGTCGGTCGCCACCACGGGGATGGGACTCGTCTCGCTCTGCGTCGGGGACCGGATCGGCGTGACCGGCGACGCCCGGGCGCAGGCCGCGACCACCGTCCGCACGGCACTCGCGCTCGCGCAATCGCGGAGCCAGTCGGGCTTCTTCGCTCACTTCGTGGATCTCGAGACCGGCGACCGGGCGGGGGGGAGCGAGTCATAGAGGATCGACACGGCGATTCTCGTGGCCGGAGCACTGTTCGCGGCGTCGTGTCTTCCGGGAGATGCCGAGCTCGACTCGCTCGCGCTGGCACTCTGGGCATCGATCGACTGGGCACGTGCCGTTGCCGATCCGGCGACGGGTGCGATCTACCGCGAGATGGAAGCCGATGGCTCGGGGACGCCGACCGCGCTGACTCTGCCGTTCAACGAGTACATGCTGGTGGCCTGGTACGCTGTAGTGGCGGACACGACCGGTACGGGACCGGCCACGCAACTCTGGGATCGCTTCTACGCGAATGCGGATTCGTTGCCGACGTCGAGCTTTGCCGGTTACGACGTGCTCACCGATCGGCCGGGGGCGTTCCTCTCGAGCTTCGTCATCCAGTTCGCCCACTACCTGTGTCATCCGTTCACGACGGGTGCGGCCTACCGCGCCTTCCTGGCGCGTGCCGCCGAGGCCGACCGTGCGTGGTGGGCCGCCCGCACGGACGCTGCCGAGCACGAGTGGGGCCTCGGGGCAGGCAGTGCGCGATCGGTGCCGTATCGCGCGGACGCGATCGAGAACAATCCCGATCTGATCGTGTCGCCGCACGTGGTGGCGGGCTTTCTGCCCGTCGACTCGAGTGCCATGCGGGATCTGTTGCGCCTCGGGCAGGAGGGGAGCCGCGCGGTGCGGGCGATCACCGGCGTCGGCGGACCGATCCTCTGGCGTTACAGTCTTTCCGCCACTACCTGGGCCCCGCAGGACGTGCAGGGAATCGACTATTCCCTGATGCTGCTCGGGCTCGCGAGTGCTGAGCTCGGCAGTGGGTTCGTCGAGGACCACAACGACGTGGCGGCCTGGCTCACGCGAGTCCGATGACCCACCCGCGCGGGACTACTGCTTGACCAGCTCCACCCGACGGTTCTTCTCCCGGCCGGCGGCCGTGTCGTTGGTGGCGACCGGCGCCAGGTACCCGACACCGGCAGCGCGGAGCCGGCTGCCGTCGATGCCGTGCTCGGTGGTCAGGGCCCGAACGACGGCTTCGGCCCGGCGGCCGGACAGGCCCATGTTGTAGTCGTAATCGCCTTCGTTGTCCGTGTGGCCCACCACCAACAGGCGCAGGTCGGGTCGGTCGGTGAGGAGTGTCGCGATCTCCGTCAGCGTGGGCGCCGATTCGGGTGTGATCTCCGCACTGTTCGTGGCGAAGTAGATGCCGTAGATCGCGATGTGGCCCGTCGCATCGAGCCCCTTGGCCATCGCCTCCGCATCGACGGTGACCATGCCGGTGTCCATGGCCTCGGATTCGATCACCTCGACCAACGCCACGGGCTGTTTGCTGAGCGCACTGAACCCGGCGTCGAAGGCCACCAGCACGGCGACGTGGACCATGCGGCCGTCCACCTCGCCGCCCGCGGCCAGGTACCGCAGGTCCTGCGGGATGTCGAACGCGGACCCGCTGGTGCGGGTGCTGCGGATGCGCTGCTCCATTTCCTTATAGAAGGCCCAGTGAAACAGGCGGCCGCAGTCGTCGCCGCCGCAGGTGTACAGGATCTCGAAGCCCGCCGACGCCAGCGCGTCCTGGTAGTTCCGCAGGATCTCCAGCGTGGTCCGCTCCTTCGGACCGCGATACAGCGTTCTGGTGATCGTCCCCTCCAGGGCGATCGTCTCCGACGGCACGCGCTGCCCCTCCGCGTCCTGCACCATCGGCCCCACCGGCAGCTGGTATCCGTCGAACGTCAGCGCCTGCTGGCCATCGATGAACGAGCCGGCATAGCGACTCACCATCGGATGATCGGCGGTGCCGGGGGAGTCCGCGTCTTGCGCCGCGGCCGTGGCGGCACCCGTGACGAGGAGGATGAGCGAGGCGAAACGGAACGACGGTCGGACATGCATGAGGGGGGCTCCAGCCGGTCGGGGTACCTCGCAATCTGGGCGCGTGCGGCCCGTTTTGCGAGTTGCGCGCGACCGCGGCAGTCGGCCGCCGCCTTCCTTGCGCATGGAATTCCCAATCCGCACCTTCACGGACGTTCACCCGCACCCGTCTTTGACAAGGTCGGCGCAATGTCCCGCCACGTTGGTTCCGCCCTGATCGCGTTCCTCGGACTCACCGGATCCGTCGTCCCCGCGCTGCAGGCGCAACAGCCCACGCCACCCGTCGCCGAGCAGCGACCCCATCGATTGGAGATGCACGACGACGTGCGCATGGACGAGTACTTCTGGCTCCGCGAGCGGGAGAACCCGGAGGTCATTGCGTATCTCGAGGCAGAGAACGCCTACACCGAAGCGATGACCGAGCACATCGCGGCGCTGCAGGCGGAGATCTTCGAAGAAATCAAGGGCCGCATCAAACAGACGGACGAATCGGTGCCGTATTTCCTGGACGGCTACTGGTACTACACGCGGTACGAGGACGGCAAGCAGTACCAGATCTACTGTCGGAAGCGCGGTACGCTCGACGCGCCGGAAGAAGTCATGCTCGACGTGAACGCGCTTGCGGAGGGCCACGGGTTCTTTGCGGTGTGGGGCACGGCGGTCAGTGCCGAAAACGACATCTACGCCTACGCGTCGGATTCGGTGGGCCGTCGGTTCTTCACCGTGCGCTTCAAGGACCTGACGACCGGCGAGCTCCTGCCTGACGTGATCGACTCCGTCACCCCGAACATCGCCTGGGCCAACGACAACAAGACGCTGTTCTACACCAAGCAGGATCCCGAGACATTGCGGTCGTACCGGGTGTACCGCCACGTGCTCGGCACGGATCCCGCCCAGGACGTCATGGTGTACGAAGAGGCGGACGAGACGTTCGGCGTCGGTGTCTTCCGGACCAAGTCCAAGCGATACGTCATGATTGCCGCCTATCAGACGCTGGCCACGGAGTACCGGTACGTCCCGGCGGACGCCCCCGACCGCGCGTTCACGGTCATCCTGCCGCGGGAGCGGGGCCACGAGTACTCGGTCGATCATTTCGGTGACCACTTCTATCTCCGTACCAACGACGCCGCCGAGAATTTCCGCCTGGTGCGGGCGCCGGTGGACAAACCCGGGCGCGATCAGTGGGAAGAGGTCCTCGCACACCGATCCGACGTGTTGTTCGAGAATTTCGAGATCTTCAGGGACTATCTCGTGATCGCCGAGCGGAACAACGGGCTCATGCGGCTGCGTGTGAGGCCGTGGGACGGTTCGCCCGAGCATGACATCGATTTTGACGACCCGGCATATCTCGCCTACATCAGCACCAACCCGCAGTTCGATACGCAGGTGCTCCGCTACGGCTACACGTCGCTCACGACGCCGTCGTCGATCTACGATTACGACATGACGACGCGCGAGCGCACCCTGATGAAGCAGGACGAGGTGCTGGGCGGCTTTAATCCCGCGGACTACGCGAGTGAGCGACTCTTCGCCAAGACCCACGACGGGGCCGAGGTGCCGGTGTCGCTCGTGTATCGTCGTGATCAACGGACCGACGGCCCGCAGCCGATGCTGCTGTACGCCTATGGGTCGTACGGGTCGAGCCGCGATGCCACGTTCAGCGCGGCGCGGCTGTCGTTGCTGGACCGCGGTTTCATCTATGCGATCGCGCACGTGCGCGGCGGCGAGGAGCTCGGGCGGTGGTGGTACGA
Source organism: Gemmatimonadota bacterium (assembly GCA_039586875.1). GTDB lineage: Bacteria > Gemmatimonadota > Gemmatimonadetes > Gemmatimonadales > GWC2-71-9 > JAOTVV01. Next base: position 4,022 of record JBDHJO010000198.1, read on the forward strand.
GCAGGGCAAGCTGTTCCACAAGCGGAACACGTTCACCGATTTCAACGCCGTGGCGGATCACCTGATTCGGGAAGGGTATACATCGCCGGATCGACTCTACGCGCAGGGCGGCAGTGCCGGCGGCCTCCTGATGGGCGCGATCGCCAACATGCGGCCGGATCTGTTCGACGGGATCATCGCGAACGTGCCGTGGGTGGACGTCGTGACGACGATGCTCGATGCGAGCATCCCGCTCACGACCAGCGAATACGACGAGTGGGGTAATCCCAACGATCCCGCCGCCTACGAGTACATGTTGTCGTATTCCCCATACGACAACGTGCGGCCCCAGGCGTACCCGAAGATGCTCGTGACCACCGGGCTGCACGACTCGCAGGTACAGTATTTCGAGCCGGCGAAGTGGGTAGCGCGGCTCCGGGCAACCAAGACGGATGGCAACGTGCTCCTGCTCAAGACCAACATGGAGGCCGGGCACGGCGGTGCGTCCGGTCGCTACGAGCGGTATCGGGAGACCGCGTTCGCGTACGCCTTGCTGGTGGAGTGGGCAGGGAAGTAGGGACGACGATCGCGGGTGCTGTGTGGAGCGGGTGAGGGCTCGAGCGCCTCACCCGCTGGAGCACCTCACCAGGACCAGGTGGCGCCGTGCACCGCGAGGATCACGGTAGAGGTCACCAACGCTGCCATCTCCGTGGTCTTCTCGTCCCATTCAGGAGGCTCGTACACGTAGGTCCGGTGGAGATGGGGATCGGTCGCGACCTCTTTGCCCTGCGGGAGTGCCGCCGTCAGCGATCGCGGGGTGTTGTGGGGTCCCGGCCCCTCGGGCTGTGGCTGGAAGCGTGCGTACGTGCCCGGCGGGGCGCAGGCGGCTGCCTGCACCACGAGGGCGGTGATCCAGAGCAGTCTCGGTCGCGGGTGCATCGGTCGCATCGGTGGTCCTCCCTTCCGCTGGATCCACGTTGCCGCGACCCCGTCAAGCCGACGTCAAGTCGTCCT
>JBDHJO010000199.1:0-5010 GCA_039586875.1 Gemmatimonadota bacterium
TCCAGAACGCCACGGCCACCACGATCAGGTAGCTCGACCACTGGAACGCCGTCACGGCACCGTCGGAGAACCGCAGTTGCTCGAGACTGTAGGCTGAGAGGAGGAACGCGAGCAGGGCCGTGCCCCCGGTTGCGGCGAGCCCTCGGAGTGCCAGCCGGAGCCGCCACCGGCGGCGCACGGTCGCGATGACCCGCCGCAGGTGGTCCGGGTCACTGTCGTGGTGCAGCACGAGCGTGCCGAAGAGCCGCTGGATCATGATCCTCTGTTCCTCTGTGGTACGACGATCCCCCCGGACAACCGCCCCGCGAGCATCGACTCGGCGAGCGCCAGGGCGGCAACCGTTACCAAGAGATACCACCAGAGTGCCTGTCGGCGTTCCTTGTCGGCCGGCGACAGCTGGGCCGCGAGCGCCGCCGCGCGCGTGGCGCCGGCCCCGGTCGGGCTGACGGCGCTCACCATCACCTCGGGATCGAGCGCTTCGATGTTCGACTCTGCCGGGTCGGGATTCACCGCCACGGTGACCGTCTGGCCACCGTCGGTCGCCCGAACCTGATAGTACCCGTGCTCCAGCATTTCCACACGGTAACCGGTGCCGTCGTCCACGGCGAACCGCTCGCCGGAAGGTGCTTCGACCACCAACTGCTCCGAGGCCGCGCCGAAGGCGGACGATGGCGGTCCCCACGTGCGTGCGGCGAGATCGGCACGAAGGTCGAGGACCGTGCCGGCCTCGCGTGCCGTCGGGGCGGGGCGGTACACGATGAGATAGCGGACGATCTCCCGCACGAACGGGAGGAAGACCGGCTGGAGCGGGAGATCACTCCAGAGGTTCGCTGCGCCGGCGGTCCACACCATGGCGCGGCCGGCGCCGACCGAGATCTCTGCGAGGGCGGGAGCGCCGTCGTCGAACCGTGCAAGCACTCGGGCGGACTCCGGTGGGCTCCAACGTCGGTACCGCAGGAACCGGGTGCCCGAGAAATCGGCGCCGCGCGAGGACCCGAGGGTAAGGAACGCGGGGTGCCGGTAGTCGAGAATCGAGAGCGCACCGCCGCGAGCGCCGGCGCGGTCCACCGTAGGTCCGGGTGCATCGCCCAGGACGCCCTCGGCTTCAGCGGCCCATGCACCCGCCCCCGTGCGCGCACCGAGGATGACCAACAGGCCGCCCCCCGCGTCGACGAAGTCGTGCAAGGCCCGACCACGTTGCCCACTGGGAAACGGCGCGTCGTAAAGAATGACTCCTGCGCGTTCACGCAGATCGTCGGGCGTCACCGTGGTTACAGGCTTGAGATCGAGCTGAAACGGCGGGTCATCGCCTATCGCGAGCGCCTGCTGCAGGTACAACCGCTCGTCGGCCCGTCCATTCGGATGGTACAGGAGGAGGAGCGGAACCGGCTCCCGAGGCGCGGCGGTGAAGCGATAGGCATCATCGGCGGCAAGACCGCTGGATTCGATGCGTACTTCTCCCCTGATGGACCGGTCAGGCATCGGGACCGGGGCGAAGTCGACTGTCGTTGCCCCGGCGGACTGCAGTTGCACGCGACGGGTCTCGACAGCCGAGCCGCCGAGGATCAAGGTCGCGGCGACCTCGGCGGCTCCGGCTCCGACCGGTCGCGTGATCCGAGCGGCAACCGCGAGACGACCCTGTTCATCCTGATTCAGCAGCACCCCGGTCGCCGCGATGTTCTCCGGTTGACCGTTGTCCAACTCGAGGGTGCGGACCGTGGTGCCGTCGGGCATGCGGAGCTGTGCGTCGGCCTCCCAACCCACGCGTTGGAAATCCGTGAGCAGCACGAGCTCGCGATGCGGCAAGTCGGACGCATCCAGGATGTCCCGTGCCAACTGGAGGGCCGGCCCGTACCGCGTACCCGTTGCCAACGGGCGGGCGTCGTCGAGCACTGCCGCGAGCACTGCGCGATCGCCAGTCGGCTGGGTCGTTGCGTCGGCCCGCTCCGAGAAAAGGACGATGGTGGCTTGGTCCTCCGGATCAAGTGCGTCCACGGTCGCACGGGCTTCCGCGAGGGCGCGCGCCCAGCGGTCTCCGTACCCCATGCTCGCCGACCGGTCGAGGAGGATGACAACGGCTCGGCCTTCACCCACGACTGCCGCGCCCAACCCGGCCCGTTCGACGAACGGTCGCGCGAACGCGGCAACCAACAGCAGGACGATGGCCGCGCGGACCACCAACAGCAGCCAGTGCCGAATCCGCTGGCGCCGAACCGTGCGGTACGGCACGCGGCGCAGGAACATCAAGGAGGGGAAGGGGATGGCCTCCGAGCGTTCCCGATGCGTGAGGTGCAGCAGGATCGGGATCGCTACGGCCGCCGAGGCCACGAGCAACAGGGGCGCCAGGAACGTCAAACCCACGCTACCGAACCCTGCTCATGCGCTCCCGGCGCGCCAGATACTCAAACAGCGCGTAATCCAGGGGCTTGGAAGTCTCGAACAATTGATAGTCCACCTGACTGTGCAGCATCCGCTCGCCGAGCGCTGCAAGATGGTCCGTCATCTGCGTACGGTATTCGTCACGCAGCGTTTCCGGCACGACCGGCATGCGCTCCCCCGTTTCCAGGTCGACGAATGGCGCAGCCTCGTCGAACGGGAACGTGAGCTCGGTGGGATCGAGCACGTGGAAGACGATCACATCGTGTCCGCGAGCGCGCAGCAGGCCCACGGAACGCTGTACGACATCCGGCTCGGCATAGAGATCGGAAAGCAGGAGCACGATACTCCGGCGCGTCAGAGCTTCGGTGATCTTCAGGATCGGCTCTTCCAGCGAGCCCGAGCCTCCGGCTGCGACGCGGTCGAGCGTGTGCAACACGATGTCCAAATGCTTCGCCGAGGCCGGGACGAAGTCGACGATACGGTCGGTGAACGTGACGACCCCGACGCGATCACGTTGTTGTCGTGAGAAGTACGTGAGCGAAGCGGCGAGGAAGCGAGCGTAGTCCAGCTTGGTGATTCGGCCGCTCCCGTAATCCATGGATCCGGATATGTCGAGCACGACGACGAAGTTGGCGTTCGTGTCGGCCTCGAACTCCTTCACGTAGAAGCGATCCGTCCGGCCGTAGACACGCCAGTCGATGCGGCGGACGTCGTCGCCCGGCATGTACGGACGGTGTTCGGCGAAGTCGACGGACAACCCGAAATAGGGCGAGTGGTGGAGGCCGTTGATGAAGCCGTCCACCACCGTCCGCGCCAGCAACTCGAGATTGCCGATCCTGGCGAGCACGGCCGGGTCGAGGAAACGCGTGCTCGTCACATGCCCGACCGGGGCGCGGGGACCGCGTCCAGCAGCAGATCGATCAGGTGGTCGGTCGTGATCTGTTCGGACTCCGCGTGGAAGTTCTTGAGGATCCGGTGCCTGAGGACGGGATGGGCGAGGGCGCGGATGTCGTCGACGGTTGCGTGCAGACGCCCCTGCAGGAGGGCGCGGGCCTTGGCGCCGAGGACGAGATACTGGGCTGCCCGGATGCTCGCGCCGTAACTCACCCACTTACGCACGAACTCCGGTGCGTCGTCGACGCCGGGCCGGCTGGTGCGGACGAACCGGACTGCGTACCGCAGGACCGGGTCGGACACCGGGACCTTTCGGACCAGTTCCTGGAACGCCACGATGTCGGGCCCGGTGATCGCATGCTCGAACGTGTGTCGCTGAATGGCGGTCGTGCTCCGCACGATCTCGAGTTCTTCGTCCTCGGGGGAGTACTCGATCACGATGTTGAACATGAACCGATCGAGCTGTGCCTCGGGCAACGGATAGGTGCCCTCGAGCTCGATGGGGTTCTGTGTCGCAAAGACGAAGAACGGCGGTTTGAGATCGTAGGTGCGTCCCTGCACCGTGACGCGATGTTCTTGCATCGCCTCGAGCAGGGCCGCCTGCGTCTTCGGCGGCGTGCGGTTGATCTCGTCGGCCAAGACGATGTTCGCGAAGATCGGTCCGGGCAGAAATGTCATCCGGCGTTGACCGGTCTCGGGATCTTCCTGTACCAGGTCGGTGCCGGTGATATCAGACGGCATCAGATCCGGCGTGAACTGAATCCGCGAGAAGTCGAGATCCAACACCTGGGCGAAGGTGCGGATGAGCAGGGTCTTGGCGAGACCCGGAACACCGACGATCAGGCTGTTGCCGCCGGCGAACAGCGACAACAGGACCTGCTCGACCACGGCGTCCTGGCCGACGATGAGCTTGCGCAGTTCAGCCTGCACGCGGTCCCGGCCACGGGTCAGGCGTTCGGCCAGGGCCAGATCGTCGGCGGCGTCGAGCGATACGGGTTGCGTCGTCATGTCACTCCGTTCAGTGCGCAAGGGCGTACACGAGGTAATTGATGCCGAGTTTGTACGCTTCGTTGGTGAGGTCGATTGGGATGAACCCACGGTCCGACCATTCCCAGGATTCCCCGATGTCGTTGTTGTAGTTGGCGACCAACAGCAGACGCTTGTTCGGATCGTTGTCCTCGTAGGCGCCGAAGAACGTCGACGGTACGTATGACAGCGGGTGCACGAAATGCTCGAGCGTCTCGATCTCAAAGAACGAGTGGAAGATCGGATGTGACGCGTCCAACTGCACGAGGCGGTGGTCGGGGAGCACGCGCCGCATCTGCTCCTGGAAGTTGTACCAATGTTGTCCCTGGAAGTCGTCGAAGATGGCGAAGCCGCCCTTGAGGAGGTAGGCACGGAACGCGTCGACCTCCTCGTCGGTCATCGTCCAATGTCCGGGCTCCGACATGTAGGCCACCGGATACCGGAACAGCTCGGGGTCGTCGAGCGCCAAGATGTTGCTCCTGTCGGTGATGACGTCGGTGGCCGTCAGCTCGCCGAGCATGGTCGTGAAGTGTCGCTCGGCGCGGGGGTAGTCGTGATCCCACTGGTAGTTGATGCCGCCGAAGAACCCGCCCCCCCCGCCCCAGCCGGCCCAGTCCGGCGTGAAGCTCAAGCGGACGAAGGCGATGCGGCCGTCGTAGGGGACGTTGTGGATCGTGAAGTCCACGTCGTCCTGAGGGGCGGCGCGCCGCT
>JBDHJO010000200.1:0-5202 GCA_039586875.1 Gemmatimonadota bacterium
AGAACCTCAAGGAGCGCTGGTGGCGGTCGATGGTGCACGAGCGAGACGATGTGGAGGGGCTCGACGCTGCCATTCTGATGCACCCGAAGGTCTGGGAGGCCTCTGGTCACGTGTCGGGGTTCACGGATCCGCTCGTCGACTGCAAGGTCTGCAAGAACCGCTTCCGAGCGGACGATCCGGGCATCAAGGGCACGCCCGGCACGCCCGACGCTCAATGTCCGACCTGTGGCAACAAGGGATCGCTCACGGAGCCCCGCCTGTTCAACCTCATGTTCAAGACATTCATGGGGCCGGTCGAAGACGTCGCAGCGGTTGTCTATCTGCGGCCGGAGACGGCGCAGGGTATCTACGTCAACTATCTCAACGTCATGCAGGGCAGCCGGCAGAAGATCCCGTTCGGTATCGCGCAGATCGGCAAGGCGTTCCGCAACGAGATCACGCCGGGGAACTTCATCTTCCGGACGCGCGAGTTCGAGCAGATGGAGATGCAGTTCTTCGTACAACCCGGTGAGGATGAGCGCTGGTTCGAGGAGTGGAAGGAACGCCGCATGGCGTGGCACCGCGATGTTGGGATCAGTTCGGACAAACTGCGCTTCCATGCACATGCGCCCGATGAACTCGCGCATTACGCGAAGGCCGCGTTCGATATCGAGTACGAGTTCCCCTTTGGCTGGCAGGAATTCGAGGGCATTCACAACCGTACCGACTTCGATCTCTCACGACACCAGGAGCACTCCGGCAAGAAGCTGGAGTACGTGAATACGGTCACCGGTGATCGGTTCATCCCGTACGTCATCGAGACGTCGCTGGGGGCTGACCGTCTGGCTCTCGTCGCGCTCGTCGATGCCTACACCGAGGAGCAGGTCGGCGACGAGAAGCGGGTCGTGCTCCGGCTCGCGCCGTCGATCGCGCCGATCAAGGTCGGGGTGTTTCCATTGGTCAAAAAGGACGGGATGCCGGAGGTCGCCCGCGCGATCTACGACGACCTCCGGCGTCGCTTCCCCGTGTTCTTCGACGATGGTGGATCGATCGGTCGTCGGTACCGCCGGCAGGATGAAGCGGGCACGCCGTTCGGGGTGACCGTTGACGGACAGACGCTCGAAGACCAAACCGTCACGGTGCGCGATCGCGATACGCTCGCGCAGGAACGCGTGACGACCGGAGCACTTGCGCAGTATCTCCAGGATCGCCTCGCCCAGTGAACATCGACCTCCTACGGGAGCGCGGCGAGGCCATGCACCAGGAGCTTGGCCTCGAGTACTATCTGACGGGTGCCGGTCTCAAGCCGGAGCCGGAGTTCCAGGCGGTCTACGAGCGATATGGGGATCTGAGCAGTGAAGAGGCGCTGGCGGCCGCGCGTGGCGCCGGTGCGCCCGCCATCTTCGAATGGGTCGTCGGCGTCCATGTCGGCCGCGATGTGGCAGGCATCGAGGAGCGGCAGCTCAAATGGGAGCAGTCGGCGCATCTGGACGTCGACGGACGGAGCATCCCGTACCTGCGGGCACCCATCGAGGTCGCCAATTCTCCGGAGCGCGAATTCCGTGAGGCCGTCGACATCGCCCGTGCGCAGGCGGGTGCGGAGGGCTTGAACGAGCTGCGCCGGGATCGCTTCCGGCGTGAGCATGAATTGCTGGCTGGTTTGGGGCTCGGTGACTACGTCGCTTCGATCGCCGCGCTCTCCGGGATCGACCTCGACGCGCTCGGCGTGGAGGCGACGGCGTTCCTGGTGGACACGCGCGACGTGTACACCGAGACGCTCGCGCAACTCGCCCGTCGTCGCCTCGGGCTCGCGGTCGGAGAGCTACGGCGTTCCGATGCCCCGTGGCTCTTCCGCGCCGACCGGTTCGACACCGCGTTTCCCTCGGAGCGACTCCTGCAAACAGCAGCGGGTCAGATGGCCGAGATGGGTCTGGATTACACTGTCGGCGGTCGGGTGCGATTCGACACCGATGAGCGGGAGGGGAAACAGCCGCGCGCGTTCTGCGTGCCGGTGCGGGTACCGGACGAAGTCTACCTGGTCTTGCGGCCGCGAGGCGGGCACAGCGATTTCTGGACGTTCTGGCACGAGCTCGGGCACGCGATGCACTTCGCGTCCGTCGAACCTGAGCGGTCCTTCGCCGCGAGGTGGTTGGGGGACAACTCGGTCACAGAGGGCTTCGCCATGCTCTGGGACCATCTCACGCTCGACGAGGGATGGGTGCGGCGGTACACGTCGCTGTCCGAGGGGGATGCCCGCGATCTCAGCTTCGAGCTCGCCGTCGGCGAGCTCTTTCTCGCGCGACGGTACGCCGCGAAGTTGTGCTACGAACTCGAGTTGCACCGCAGCGATTTGGAGGGCATCGCGCCACGGTACACCGAGCTGCTCACCGATGCGACGTGCTTTCAGTACCTCGATGAAGATCATCTGCTCGATGTCGATCCCGGCTTTTACGCCGCGCGGTACCTCCGTGCCTGGCAGCTGCAGGCGGCCCTCGCCGAGCACCTGACCCGACGACACGACGTCGACTGGTATCGCAATCCGCGTGCGGGGGTGGAACTGCAGGCGCTGATGCGACGCGGGCAGGAAGATCCTGCCCACGCGCTCGCCGAGGAGGTGACGGGGGCCCGTCTGTCCTTTGACGCAGTGGTCGATCGGCTACTGCGAACGCTGCAGTGACGGGCCGGTGAGCGCACGCCGCGAGGTCTTCTCGTCCCGTTGGGTCATGCTGCTCGTCATGTTGGGCATGGCGGTCGGCACGGGCAACGTGTGGCGTTTCCCCCGGATCGCCGCTCAGAACGGTGGCGGTGAGTTCATCGTCGCGTGGATCACCTTCCTCTTCCTCTGGTCTATTCCGCTCATCCTGGTGGAGTTCGGTGCGGGACGGCTCACACGTCTCGGACCCGTGGGCGCGTTCATGACGATGGTGGGACCGCGATGGGCGTGGATGGGTGCGTTCATCGCCTTCGTCGCGACGGCGATCATGTTCTACTACTCGGTCGTGGCAGGCTGGACGGTCCGGTATGTGGTGGCGTCTGCGACCGGCGAGGTGCCCGGAGCGACGCCAGGCGCCTTCTGGGCCACGTTCACGGAGTCGTGGTGGCCCGTTGTGACGCATGCGCTGGCGATGGGATGCGGAACCATGGTGGTGGCACGCGGCATAGGCGCAATCGAACGCGTCGCCCGCTTTCTCATGCCGACCCTCATCCTGTTGATCGTGCTGCTGGCGGTACGGGCCGTTACGCTGCCGGGTGCGTCGGATGGTCTCGCGTATCTGTTCGGTATCGATTGGGCCCAACTGGCAAATGCGCGGATATGGATCGAAGCGCTGACACAGAACGCCTGGGATACCGGGGCTGGATGGGGGCTCGTGCTCGCCTATGCGGCGTACCTGCGCACGCATGAAGACACGGCCCTGAACGCATTTGCCTTGCCGACGGCGAACAACGCCGTCTCGTTGCTCGCGGGCATCATGGTGTTGTGCACGGTCTTCTCGGTGGTGCCACAACTCGTGGCCAACCTCGCCGCCGACCCGAATGCGCTGGCAGGGTATCCTGCCCTCGCCGATGCGGTCCGGGGAGGGGCGGCACTCACACCGTCGCTGATCCAGGACACGATCTTCGCCACGGGGAACGAAGGCCTGACGTTCATCTGGATGCCACAGCTCTTCGCGACCCTGCCGGGGGGGCGGATCCTGATGGTCTTGTTCTTCCTGGCGCTCGCGTTTGCGGCGTTCACCAGCCTCATCGCAATGATCGAGCTCGCGACCCGCGTCCTGCGGGACGCCGGAATGCCTCAGCCACTGGCCGTTCGTGTGGTAGGCATCGGCGGCTTCCTGCTCGGCATCCCCTCGGCGTTGTCGCTGCGGTTCCTGCACAATCAGGATTTCGTGTGGGGGGTCGCGCTCATGGTGTCCGGGTTGTTCTTCGCCATCGGGGTGCTCGTCTACGGCGTACGCCGCTTCCGCGAGCAGCAGTTGAATCATGCCGATTCCGACATCCGGGTCGGCCGATGGTGGGAACTGGTCATCGGCGTCATCGTACCGCTCGAGGCGCTGGTGCTGCTTGGTTGGTGGGTCTGGCAGGTGCGGGGCGACGATTTGGCCGGGTGGCTCGACCCGCTGCGGGAGGCCAATGTTGGGACGATGGCGCTGCAGTGGGCCGTTGTCCTCGTCGTGCTCCTCGCTGCGAACCGGTGGCTCGCCGGGCGCACCGCCCCCGCCGTCGCCCAGCGCCAGCAGGCACGCGACGACCTCTGAGGACTGCGGCGGCGGACTGTCGAATGCAGTTGGACGCCTTCCAGGCCCTGGTCGACCGGCTGTCGCAGCACGTACCGGAGGAATACCTCGATGGTGTCGCTGCGATCGACGTGAGCCGGCGGACCGTGCCGCACCCCATCCACCAGGACGTCTTCACGCTCGGCGAATGCGTTCCCGTACATGGGGACGCCAACGAGATCGTCTCCAGGGTCGTCCTCTACCACGGCTCGTTTCGGGCGCTCGCGCAACGGGACCCGACATTCGACTGGGAGGCAGAGGCTCGCGAGACGCTGCTGCACGAGCTGCGGCACCATCTCGAGTGGCAAGCCGGGAGCGAGGCGTTGGAGCAATACGACTGGGCGGTCGAGCAGCACCACCTGCGACTCGACGGCGAACCGTTCGACCCGCTGTTTTATCAGGCTGGGGAGCGTATCGAAGCGGGCGTCCTACGAGTTGAGGACGATGTCTTCTTCGAGCGGGTGGTCCGGTCACTTCCGGACTTCGTCGAAGTGACGTGGCACGGCCGTCGGTACGCGGTGGCCCCAGCGCCGGCCACGCTGCCGCTGTTCATTGCGCTGGACGGCCTGGATCCGGAACCACGGGGCGAGGTGTACATTGTGCTGCGCCGGACACCGGGGCTGCTCGATCTCTTTCGATCGCCGACCAAGCCGGAGGAACAACGCGTTCGTGTCGAACCCATCCGATAGCCCGACGATTCTGCTGGAGACCACCGACCTCTTCTTCCGCGCCAAGTTGGACGGCATCGTGATGGGAGGGGTGTCTGCGGGGGCGCTGCCCGCCGACCTGGCCGTGATCGAGCTTGGCCGTCCCGATGCGACGGACCGCATCCGCGCTCTCGTGGAAAGCGGAGTGCCGGTCCTGGCGTTCGGGTCGCACGTTGCTGCTGCGCAGCTGCGTGCTGCGAGGGATGCCGGGGCCACGGCGGTGCCGAACTCGCAGGTCGAGG
>JBDHJO010000342.1:0-2013 GCA_039586875.1 Gemmatimonadota bacterium
CCGGATGCGATCATCGACACCGTGCCGGGGGAGCCGGCAGCCGTCATCGGCGAGCTGCAGACACTCGTGATGGGTGAAGGGCTCGCCGTTCGCGTTTCTAGCCCCGCCGAGGGATTCCTCGAGACGGAGTGGTACGATGTCGATCGACGGGGATCGGTCGGCGGCAGCCTCGACCCACGCCGGATCGTGCGGTTCAGATTCTTTGCCGACGCGGTGAGCGGTTCGACCAGTCTGCTCGCGTCCGAGGCAGTGACGCTGCGGGGAATCGACCCTTCTATTCCGGAACGGCAAAACGAGGTGATGGTCCCTCCGGGACACTCCGGTGCCCAGATCCTCGAGCGCATTCTCATTGCGCTCCGGAACGACCTCGGTCCCGCGACACCGTGACACCAGCGACCACCGTGCAGCGCGACGACGCGGATTTCTGCCGAGCGATGCTGCCCAAGGTGTCGCGGACTTTTGCCATCTGCATTCGGTTGCTGCCCGACGAATTGGAGCACCCGGTCCTCATCGCCTATCTCCTGATCGCCGACACGATCGAGGACTCCCCCTCGTTGTGCGCGGCCGACAAGGAACGCCTGTTGGGCGACTTCCGTCATTGCCTCGACGCCGGTGGGGGATCCGCCAATTCCCTCCAATCCGCGTTTGCCCAGGCGACGGACGACGAGACCCTGCTCGCCCGGGAGGCCGATACGGTCCTTCGGGAGTTCCGCCGACTGCCGGAACCACAGCAGCATGGGATTCGCCCTTGGGTGCAGGAGATGAGCGACGGCATGGCGTCGTTCTCCCGTCGGAAGGAAGACGGACAACGAGCACACATCGAAGCCCTGCGCACGGTGGCCGAACTGGATCGATACTGCTACTACGTCGCCGGAACCGTCGGTCATATGTTGACGGCGCTCTTCAAGCTTCATGCCGGCAGTAACGAGCCCGAGCGGTTCGGCGCACTCGAGCAGTTGGCGACGAGCTTCGGGCTCGGCCTTCAGTTGACCAACATCATCAAGGACGTCGCCGACGACCGGGAACGTGGGTGGAGCTTCGTTCCGCAGGAACTCTGCAACCTCGTCGGCATTGAACCCGCCCACTTGCACGACGGACAGCACGGCGACGCAGCCCTCGAGGTGATGCGACGTCTGATCGAGAAGGCCAAGGGTCACCTGAACGACGCGCTCCTGTACTCCACGACGTTACCGCGACGCGAGTACGGGATGCGGCTGTTCTGTCTCACGGCGCTGTACTTCGCGGTGCAGACACTTGCACTGGCCGAGCATGACGATCGACTGCTCGATCCGGATCACAAGGTGAAGATCAGTCGGCGTGACGTCGCGAAGACGATCGGCGTGGCACGCATCGTGGCTCCGAGCAATACGCTGGTGCGCGGTTACTTCCGCTTGCTTGCCGGTCGCGGATGGCCATCCGGTGGCGTCGCCAGAGTACCACCGCCGTGACGCTGCATCGGCCGTCGGGGTTCGCGGGACAGTTCATCACTGAACCGCGGACGTGCGCCGCATACTCCGAAGGAGCAGGCCCGTACCGGATCGTGCCCGGCGCCGTGGCAGTACCCCGAGATACAGCTGATGTCTCAGCACTGGTCGTCGCAGCTGTATCGTCGTCGACCTCCAAGCCCTCCGGCGCGCAGAACTGATTGACGGACGCACGGCACGAGTGGGCCCCGCCGTACGTTGGCGAGATGTCGACACTCTCACTCGACCACTCGGGATGCGCTTGCCGCCTGATCCCTCCAGCGGCGCCTATTGCACCATAGGTGGTATGGTGGCGACCAATGCCGCGGGTGCGCGAACGGTTCGGTACGGACCAATGCGTCCATGGGTGTCCGCGATTGAAGTGGTGACCGGAGACGGGAACGTGATCCGTTGCACACGGGACGCCGTGTCGCAGTCCGGCAGCGCTCCGGTCCATCGGCGCTTCAGGCGCCATGCCGAACCCGAAATCCTCCGCGCGGCTGCCACGGTGCGGGCGAAGTTCCCCAAGACACGAAAGAACACCGCCGGA
>JBDHJO010000201.1:0-4988 GCA_039586875.1 Gemmatimonadota bacterium
CTGGGCTTCTCACTGGCCCAATCCGCTACCCTTCACGGCCAGGGTTCCGGCTCACCGGATGGCGTCATACAACAGATGTGGGTCGAGGGAATGGAGCGATCGCAGGTGGAACCGCTCGCGCAGGTGCTCCTCGATTCCATTGGGCCTCGATCTGCAGGATCCAGCGGACTCGAAGCCGCAACCGCCTGGCTGCTTCAGCACTACGCCGATCTCGGCATCCCCGCGCGCAAGGAGCAGTTCGGCACGTGGACCGGTTGGGATCCAGGAATAACGCATGTGGACCTGCTCACGCCTCATGTCCGCACGCTCGAGGCGTACCCGATGGGATGGACGTACGGCACGGACGGCCCCGTCGAGGGTGACGTCGTCGTCATACCGGAGTTCGTCACCCCGGAAGACATCGAGGCGTGGGTCCCCACCGTGCGCGGGAAGTTCGTGCTCGGGTTCCCGCCCGAGGTCATGTGCCGTGCCCCCCACGAACTTGCGGCCAACGCGACCGAGGCCACCGTGGCGCGGATCGATTCACTCCGCAGCGCCATGTGGACATCGTATCTCGGACGGCTGCGGCCTCTGGGCGGGCCGTTTGCCGCTGCGGCTCGGTTCGAAGCAGCGGGTGCCGCCGGGGTCATCTATTCGATGTGGTCGATGGGCCACTTCAGCCAGCGCGCCCCGGGTTGGGGGGTCAACCAGATTCTGAATGCACCGAGTGACAGCCTGGTGGCCGTCGACGTGAGCTGCGAGCACTACGGGATGCTGTTTCGCCTGGCATCGAACGATCAGGGACCGCGGATTCGCGTCAACGTGGAGACCTCCGATCGTGGTCTCGTGCCGCAGTTCAACGTCATCGCGCAGCTCACCGGCACCGAGTTGCCGCACGAGTACGTGGTGCTCTCCGCGCACCTGGATGCCGGCCATGCGGCGCAGGGGGCAACCGACAACGGCACGGGAACACTGATGCTGCTCGAGGCCATGCGCATCCTGCGAGCAACGTACCCAGAGCCTCGACGCACCATCATCGCGGGTCATTGGGGTTCGGAGGAAGTCGGCCTGATCGGTTCGGCCGCCTTCCGGGAAGATCATCCAGAGGTGGTCGCAGGGCTCCAGGCCCTGTTCAATCAAGACAATGGCACGTGGCGTATCGAGAAGATCGAGGGGCAGGGCTTCGCGCGTGCCGGCGACCATGTCACGCGATGGATGGCCCAGGTGCCGGATGCAATCGCCCGACACGTCACACTCGACTTCCCCGGTCCGCAGGAGAACTCCGGCAGCGACCATTCGTCCTTCGTCTGTGCGGGCGCACCCGCATTTCGCCTGCAGTCACCGTACGACGAGTACCGCCAGTACACCTGGCATACGAACCGCGATACCTACGACAAGATCGTGTTCGACGACCTCAAGAACAACGCGACCCTGGCGGCGATGCTCGTGTATCAGGCCTCGGAAGACCCGGAGCGCGTGCCGCGTGAGAAGGCCGCGTTGCCGGCGGACCCGCGCACCGGGCAGCCGCGCCCGTGGCCGACCTGCCAACCGCCGCTTCGCAGCCCGTGAACACTTGATACGACGGCGGGCCATAAGGCGGTGCTGCCGCTCGTGTACCATACACAGGTGGGGCCGGGAGACGACTGAATGCTCGAGGCATTTGGTCGTCTCCTCGTCTGAAGACCGAACCCTCTTGCAAGGAGGAATGCGTGGAAGAGACACTCGGTATCCTCGCGCCTGAGCGCTACATCGACATGGGCATCGTCTTCGCGCCGAAGCTGCTGGCGGCACTGTTCGTCATGCTCGCCTTTTGGGTGCTCTTCAAAGTCACCCAACCGGCACTCCGCTCGATGCTGCGCCGTGCGGACTTTGCGGAGGCGCTGGTCAGACTCCTCATCGACAACGTGTACAAAATGACGATCTTCGGCTTCGGGGTGATTACCGCTGCGAGCCAGGTGGGAATCAACATTGGCGCCGCGCTCGCCGGGCTTGGCGTGGCTGGGATCGCCGTCGGCTTTGCTGCCCAGGATTCCGTCGCGAACACAATCGCTGGGTTTTTGATCTTCTGGGACAAGCCCTTTCAGGTGGGGCATTTCGTCTCGACGCAAGGCGCCTACGGCGAGGTGACGAGCATCACGATGCGCACCACGCGTATCCGCACACCAAACAACACGTACGTCGTCATCCCGAACCGAAAGATCATCGAGGACCCGCTCATCAACCACTCGATGTACGGTCATACGCGTGTGGATGTGCCGATCGGCATCGCGTACAAGGAACGTGTCGATGCAGCACGTGAAGCGCTGCTCGCCGCGGCACGTGCGGATCGCGAGGTGCTCGATGATCCCGGTGCCGAGGTGATCGTCACGGAGTTGGGTGGTTCGAGTGTCAACCTGCAGATCAGAGTCTGGATCGCCGATGCCGCTGAGGAACGCGGCGTCTTTGCTCGGGTGCTGGAAGCGTCTAAGCGGGCTTTGGACGAGGCGGGTATCGAGATCCCGTTCCCGCACCTGCAACTGTTCGTCGAGGACCTCCGCCCGCGCGTAGTGGATCAGATGAAACTCATCACTGCTCAGGCCGGATGACAACGGTACCCTCCCGTTCGTTCGTACCGTCACCGGCATACCATCAAGGGGGACACATGCACAGACGCCTGCTCCTGGGGTTGGGGCTCACGCTGCTCGTGACCGCTCCCGTCGCCGCCCAAGAGAACCAACTGGCCACCAACATTCCCGACGCGATTCTGGGGACGGCACCAGAGCCTCAGGGTATCGCCGCGCGGTACGTTGCCGGCGACGAGAGCACCCAGGGGTATCTCGCCGTACCGGAAGGCGACGGGCCGTTCCCGGCCCTCATTCTCATCCACGAGTGGCATGGTCTCACCGATCGGGTCCGACAGGTCGCCGACGCGTTCGCTGCGCAGGGCTACATAGCCCTCGCTGCCGACCTCTATCAAGGCCGTACCGGGAGCAACCGAGACGAGAACATGGCCCTCATGCAAGAGGCGCGCGGCAACATGGACGCCGTGGTCGCCAATCTGGATGCGGCCCAACGATTCCTTCGGTCTCGCCCCGACGTGTCCGGGAAAATCGGGGTGATGGGATGGTGCTTCGGCGGCGGGATGGCATTGAGCTACGGCTTGGGCGGAGAGCACCACCACGCAACGGCGATCTTCTACGGTTCGCTGGTCGAGGATCCGGAGGTTCTCCGCGCACTCACACGCCCCGTGTACGGCACGTTTGCCGAAAACGACCGCGGTATTCCTGTCGACCAGGTGGAGCGTTTCGCCGCAGCGTTGGACTCTCTCGGAGTCGAGAACGACATTCACATTTACGACCATGTGTCGCATGGCTTCTGGCTGCGCGTGGACGACGATCCGGAGACACGTCGCGAACCCGCCCAGCATGCATGGGACCGGCTATTGGTCTTTCTGAGTGCGACGTTGCTCCCCTAGCAGCTGCCGGTCGCGGCGTCCAGGTGCGCGAGGCACCTTGACGCCGCGGCTCGGCCGTGGCATCTCCTGCCAAGGCCAATGACGTACCTCCAGTTCCACTTCGTCTTCTTGGCGCCGGCGCTGCTCGTCGCCGGCATCCTCGCGTACCGTGCAGCTCCCACGCTCGGCCGTCGGGCCGGATGGGCGGTATTCGCCGTCCCCCCGATCGCGCTCCTGTACACGACGCCATGGGACAACTACCTGGTGTGGAAGGAGGTGTGGTTCTACGGCGCCGACCGCGTGCTCGGGACGATCGGATATGTGCCGATCGAGGAGTACCTGTTCTTTCTCCTCCAACCCCTGCTTGCCGGCGCAACACTGTACTGGGCGCTTGGCCGCATGCTCAACCGTGCACCCCTTCCGGATCCACCCCCGCACCAGTGGCGCATCAGACTCGCCGGCCTGGCAGTCGGGTCCGTCGCCACGATCGTCGGCATGCTCCTCCTCCGCACCGAGTCCGGGACGTACATGGGTCTCATCCTGACGTGGGCGTCACCCGTTCCGGCGATCATGTGGGCAGTCATGGGCCCGGCGATCTGGCGCGCACGACGTGCGGTGGTGACCGCCATCGTACTTCCCAGCATCTACCTCTGGATTGCGGATCGCATGGCGATTGGCCTCGAGATTTGGACGATCTCCGAGCGATACACCCTGGGTTGGAATCCGGCCGGGCTGCCCGTCGAAGAAGCGACCTTCTTTGCGCTAACCACCGTCATCTCGGTCTTCGGCGTCATGCTGTTCCTGATTCCCGGGATGTCCGAGTTCGGCGACGCATGACGGGCACACGTCCTCGGGGTGCTTGGCCCGGACCGGGACGGTGGCCGCGCCTTCAAGAACTGGAAGTACTGCGGGACGGACCCCATGAGTTTCTCCTCGACCTGTCTCGCCGTTACGGCCATGCGGTACGGTACTCTGTCGGCCCCTTCAGTTTCTTCCAACTCACTGAGCCGGAAGCCGTGCAACACGTACTCGTGACCAACCAGTCGAACTACGGGAAGCGCACCTTCCAGTACGACCTCCTGGCCGAGATCACCGGCGACGGATTGCTGACCATGGACGGCAGACCGTGGCGTACACGCCGACGCCTCGCGCAGCCGTCGTTCCACCGTGCCCGCATCACCGAGTTTGCACCGACCTTTACCGCCTACGCGGATCAACTCGCTCGGCGCTGGCTTGAGCACGCACGTAGCGGCGCGCCGATCGACGTTGCCGCCGAGATGATGCACGTAGCTCTGCAGGCAGTGGTACGGACCCTGTTCAGCGCGGAGGTCACTGACCGCGCGAGCGCCCTCTGGCAGGCCACCCTCGATGTGCTCCACCACTTGATGTTTCGGGCCAAGACGCTCGCTCTCGTGCCGCGTTGGGTGCCGACACGAGGGAACCGAACGTTTCGACGGAGCCTGGCCGTTTTAGACGATGCGATCTACGCCACGATCGGCGAGCGACGGCATGGTCGCGCAGTGAGCCGCAGTACGGATATCGACCTGCTCCAGCGGCTCATGGATGCCAAGGACCC
>JBDHJO010000033.1:0-20293 GCA_039586875.1 Gemmatimonadota bacterium
GACGGCGGGAGTGATCCGCGGCCCACCCGGTGAGCCCACCACGAGTCGGACGCGGTCCCCATCCAGGAGAATCGTCGGTGCCGTCGTCGATGTGGGGGTTCGGAAGGGTCCGCGCGCGTTCGGTCCGGCCGTACCGAAGTTCTCCATTGCGTCGTTGAAGAAGGCCCCGACCGCGTACACACCGTACCCGAAGTACCCGCCGATGGTGAATGTGAGCGCGACCGCGTTGCCGTCGGCATCGATCACCGACAGATGTGTCGTCTCACCATCACCCCGGATATCGAACGACGGCTCCCCCTCCAAGCCCTTCGGACGCGTGGTCGCCGGGGCGAACGCTCCCACCGCACGGCACCGCACCGACGGCTGGGCATCGCCATCAGCCCAGGGGTCGCCCGGATCGGTGGTGTCCGCGCCCCGGATCGCCGACGTGTCGGCAACGCGTCGCACCGCGTAGCCGGGACTCACCAGGGCAGTTGCCGGGACGGTGCCGTCGCGGGGATCTCCAAGCCAGTGGTCACGATCCGCCCGTGCAAGGCGGAGGGCGAAGACGAGCGCGCGCAGCGCGGCGGGCGAGGTCGTGGGCGGGGCCGCCGCATCGGGATCCTGCTGCTCGAACAGGCGCAGTGTCTGGAGGACTTGGACACCCGAAAGGGGTGGTGCTGCGCCGAGCACCGTGTACGTGCGGTAGCCCGAACAGACCGGTCGTTCCCACCGAGGCTGAAATGCTGCGAAATCTTCGAGCGTGAGCGGATTACCACCGGCGGAGAGCACGCGAACGATCTCCTCCGCCACCGAGCCCACGTAGAATCCGTCTCTCCCCACGTCTCGGATGCGCTCCAACGTGGCCGCAAGCGCCGGCTGTTGCAGGATCGCCCCCGTGGCAAGTGGTTGGCCGTCGGGGTAGAACAGGGCCGCGCTCAGGGAATCGCGCATCAGCTTTTCACCTTCTTCGCGGATCACTCTCCCGAGCATTGGGTGCACCCGCACACCCTCGCGTGCCAGTCGCACGGCGGGATCGAGCACGCGCTCGCGGGGAAGTCGCCCGAGCCGCTTCTGTGCGTCGAGGAGACCGGCAACGGTGCCCGGAACCCCGACCCACCGCTCGGCGATTGCTCCACGGTCGGCCGCAGCTACGGCGTCGAGCGCGCTGTCAGGATCCGCACCGGCGGCGGGATAGAAGTCGATGCTCCATGCGGCCTGGTCCGCCTGCAACCAGACCGTCATCGACCCGCCACCGCCGATCCCGCTCATCATGGGCTCGGCCACGCCAACGGCAAACGCCGTCGCGACGGCCGCATCGACCGCGTTGCCGCCGGCTTGGAGGACCGCCAAGCCCGCCGCCGCCGCCGCCGGATGGGCGGCCACCACCACCCCTCGACCCGCCTCGACCCTCTGACCCGGATGCGGCAACTCTTGCGCATTCCCGGCGGCTGACAACGCCCCCATGAGGGATCCCAGCGCAAGTGTCCGCCTCATCGGCACCATCCTTCTCCCGCTTTGACCATTCCCAAGGTTAGGCTCGCGATCACCGACGCGTAAGCCGCCTCTTTTCCCCACCTGCGCTCTTCGACTCTCCTGGTTCTCTCCCCACCCGCTCCATCCTTCCTTCCCCTCGTGGCCCGCTATATTGCGCGGATGCATCAGGACCACATCCGCAATTTCTGTATTGTCGCGCACATCGATCACGGCAAGTCGACGCTCGCCGATCGCATGATCGAGGCCACCCGTACGCTCGAAAAACGGCGGATGCGGGCACAGGTCCTCGATACGATGGATCTCGAGCGCGAGCGCGGCATCACGATCAAGCTGAATGCCGTCCGGATGCAGTACCCCACGGTCGGAGGTGACGTCTATGAGCTCAACCTCATCGACACTCCGGGCCACGTCGACTTCACCTACGAGGTGTCGCGGTCGCTCAACGCGTGCGAGGGTGCGATCCTCGTTGTCGACGCGAGTCAGGGCATCGAAGCCCAGACGGTGAGCAACCTGCTCCTGGCGATCGACGCCGGTCTCGAGATCATCCCGGTTCTGAACAAGATCGATCTTCCGGCGGCCCAGCCCGACGAGCGGGCTCACGAGGTCGCCGAGTTGATCGGGACCGACCCCGACGACGTCCTGCGCATCTCCGCCAAGGAGGGCAAGGGCATCGACGCGGTCCTCGACGCGATCGTCCGTCGGGTGCCGCCACCCACAGGAGACCCGAACGCGCCGCTCCGCGCGTTGATCTTCGACTCGTACTATGATCGGTACCGCGGGGCGATTCCGAGTGTACGGATCGTCGACGGGCACCTCACGAAGGGCATGGACATCACGTTCGGCACGCATCCCGAGGACCGGTATGAGGTGGCGGAGGTCGGGTACCTGCAATTGGGGCAACACCCGACCGATCGGCTGGATGCGGGCGAGGTGGGCTACGTCGTTGCCAATATCCGCGGTGTGAAGGAGACACGGGTAGGCGATACCGTGTTGGATGCCGACCGGCGCGCCCAGGTGATGCTGCCCGGATACCGCGACGTGCACCCCATGGTGTTCGCCGGATTGTACCCCACCGACACGAACCAATACGAAGACCTCCGCGACGCCCTGGAAAAGCTCCAACTCAATGACGCATCGCTGTACTACGAACCCGAGACGTCGGTGGCCTTGGGCTTCGGTTTCCGTTGCGGCTTCCTCGGTCTCCTCCACATGGAGATCATCCGCGAACGCCTCGAACGCGAATTCGATCTCGATCTGATTGCCACCGTGCCCAACGTCGAGTACCACGTGCACTACACCGACGGGGTTACGGCGATGATCGAGAACCCGACCCGGTTGCCGACGGGGAGCGAGGTCGACCATGTGGAGGAACCCTACATCCGCGCGCGGATCACGGTGCCTTCCGAATACATCGGCAGCATCATGCAGCTCGGCCAGGAACGGCGCGGTACGTACGTCGGCATGCGCTACCTCGACACGTCCCGGGTCGAGCTCGACTGGGAGTTACCGCTCGCCGAGATCATTTTGGATTTCTACGATCGGCTCAAGACCGTGACGCGCGGGTACGCATCGATGGACTACGAGCTGATTGGGTATCGTGCCGGCGATCTCGTCAAGCTCGACATGCTCATCAACGGCGACCCGGTGGATGCCTTCAGCGTGATCATCCATCGCACCAAGTCGTTCGAGTGGGGGCGCAAGGTCTCGGAGAAGTTGAAGGAACTCATCCCGCGACAGCTCTTTGAAGTTGTCATCCAAGCGGCCATCGGCACGCGCGTCATCGCTCGGCAAACGGTGCGGCCCCTGCGCAAGAACGTGACGGCGAAGTGTTACGGGGGTGATATCACGCGCAAGCGCAAGCTCCTCGAGAAGCAAAAAGAGGGGAAGAAGCGCATGAAACAGGTCGGGGCAGTCGAAATTCCGCAGGAGGCGTTTCTCGCCGTCCTGCGAGTGGACTAGGAGGAAACATGCGGTTGATCGTTGGCGTCGACATCGGTGGGACGAACGTTGTGGTCGGGACGGTTCCCGAAGACGGGAGTACGGTGCACGGCCTTCGCAAGGAACGAACCCGCAACGCCGACGGGGCCGAGGCCGTCATCGAGCAGATCGCGCGACTGGTCCACGACTCACTGACCGAGGCACGCGCGACGCTCGGCGACGCACAGGTCGAGGTCGCCGGGGTTGGGATCGGTTCCCCGGGCCCACTCGACAGGTCGACCGGCGTTGTCTTGCTCACCCCGAATCTCGGATGGCGCGACTTCCCGCTCCGTGACAAGGTGAGCGCCGCGGTCGGCATGCCCGCCACACTCGACAACGACGCAAACTGTGCGGTGTTCGGTGAGTGGTGGCGCGGTGCGGCACGCGGGAGCGACGTCGTGGTCGGCCTCACCATTGGCACCGGCATCGGTGGCGGGATCGTGCTGAACGGCGAGATCTTCCACGGGGCCAGCGACATAGCGGGCGAGATCGGGCACATGTCGATCGACTCGACCGGGCGGCGGTGCTCGTGCGGCAATTACGGGTGCCTCGAGGCCTACGCCTCCGGCACCGCGATCGCCCAGCGCGCCGTGGAGGGCGTGGAAGCAGGTGCGTCCAGCTCTCTCGGGAGCTACGTCGACGGTGACCTGTCCGCCGTCACGGCCCAGGTGGTGTACGATGCAGCCCGAGACGGTGACGAATTTGCGTTCGAGGTCATCAGCGACACCGCCCGATTCCTGGGTGCGGGCGTCGCCAACCTCGTGAACATCTTCAATCCCGACATCATCGTGATCTGTGGCGGGGTCACGGCCGCCGGCGACCGCATCTTCAAGCCGCTCATGGCGGAGGTCTCTCGGCGGGCATTCAGGCCTGCGGTCGAGCGATGTCGCATCTTGCCAGGTGAACTCCATGACACTGCCGGCGTCTACGGCGCGGTCGCCGCGTTCAAGGTGCAGCAGTGGGGAGCGGCGTGAAACGACTCGGTGTCGTTGGCACCATGGTGTGGGATACCATCCACGGCCGCGGTGATAGCGTGGAGCCAATCAAGGAGTGGGGCGGGATCGCGTACGCGCTCGCGGCACTCGAGGTGTCGTTACCGTCGGATTGGGAAATGGTGCCCCTGATCAAGGTCGGGCACGATCTCGCGAGCCGCGCCAACGACTTTCTCACCTCACTGACGAAGCGGTCCGGTGCCGGCCGCTTCATCGAGGTTCATGAGGCCAACAACCGCGTGACGATTCGGTACGTCGATGCGGCGCGGCGCGCCGAACGGCTCTCCGGTGGCGTGCCGCCGTGGCAGTGGGAGGAGCTTGGACCGCTGATTCGTGATCTCGACGCCATCTACGTAAACTTCATCTCCGGTTTCGAGATGGGCCTCGATACGGCTCAGCACCTGCGCCACGGTTTTCACGGACCCATGTATGCCGACCTCCACAGCCTCATGCTCGGCGTGACGCGCGACGGACTCCGCGTTCCGCGACGCTTGCCGGATGTCGCGAAGTGGTTCGCGTGCTTCGACGCCGTGCAGATGAACGAGGACGAGCTCCATCTGATCGGCGACGACCCGATGGCGGTCGCCGCCACCGCAATGCAGCAGGGCGTCCGGCTCCTCGTCGTCACCCTTGGCGATCAGGGATCCGTGTATTTCACGACCGGCGATGCGGACGTTTGGGGCACCCGGTCGTCCGCCGGTCGCTCCGGCCAACCGATCGTCACGGCTCGCATCCCGGCCCCGACAGCGGACGTCCTGGACCCGACCGGGTGCGGTGACGTCTTTGGAGGCACCATGATCGGACGGCTCGTGGCAGGCGATTCCGCCGCCGAGGCGATCACCACCGCCAATGGCCTCGCTGCCCGGAACGTGCAGTATCGCGGCGCGACGAGCCTCCACCGACACTTGCGCGGGGAGCTCGTTCCCGAATGACGCGCGTCGTGGACGTGCCCGCCCAGCTCGACGACCGGTCGTTCGAGCAATTTGCCAATGCCTGCGGTGGGCTCGCCGACGACCGGTTGCTCTTCGATGCCCACGCCACGCAGTGGGCATCACCGTTCGGGCTGGTCGGCCTGCTCGCGGCCGGTCAGTGGGCTGCGGAGCATGGCCCCGAGCGACCGTTGCTCACGATCCCGACCGATCGCGACGTCGCGCATTACTGGGGACGCGCCGGGTTCTTCCAGCACGCACAGGACTGGTTCGAGATCCACGGCAAGGTGCCACGCGTGGCGGCGGCGCATTCGTCGGACGTGTTGCTCACGATCACGCCCGTGCGAGGATCCGACGACGTACACACGGTGGTGGAATCGATTCAGGAGCGATCGGCGGCGATTCTCGCCGAGTTGGGCCTCGAGGCGACAGCGACGATGGGATTCGCTATGGCGCTTTCGGAAGCGTGTCAAAATATTGTAGAGCATGCCGGGACGTCGGGATGGGTAGCGGTTCAGGCCTACAACTGGCGGCGGCGCCTGGGACGCCGTGTCGTCGTCATCGGCGTCGCCGACGCCGGCGTGGGATTTCGGCGCTCGCTCGAGGCTACCCAATCAAGCCGGTTCGGCGACCGTTGGAGCGACGCCGCCGCTCTCGAATCGGCCTTGTTCCACGGCGCGAGTCGCTTCCGCGATCCGGGGCGAGGCCAGGGACTTGGGGGCATCGCCCGGTACGTGAACCGGTGGTCGGGCAAGCTGGCCGTGCGCAGCGGGACAGCTCGCATCACGATTGTGCCGCCGTGGGACGATGACGAACCCCTCACCGACGGGCTCGCCCCGTTTCCCGGAAGCCAGGTCCTCATGATCGTACCAGCACAAGACGCATGAGCGAGACGATGCATCACATCGACTTGAAAGCCATTCTGCAGCGCAAGGTCTCGAATCGGTACGGTGACTTGGTGACCCGGCCCACCGGCCGAGCGGTGCGCGGCGGTATCGAAGAGGAGTTGGCCGATCGCGCCGAAGAACCGGTGGCGGTCATCGACTTCGGATTGGTGCGATTGCTCGATTACTCCTGTGCCGACGAGATCGTCGGGAAGCTCCTGCTCGCGCACGGCACGGCACGCTATTTCATCCTGCAGGGCGTCACCGCCTCCCACTGCGAGGCGATCGAACCGGTCCTGCAGCGTCACCGCCTGTTTGCGCTCGCCCGCGACCGCGACGGCCGGGTTCGCGTGCTCGGTCACGTGCCCGAAACCGCCCGCCACGCACTCGCCAACCTCACGTCGAGCACGGTGGAGACGAGCGAGCTGCCGGAAGCCACCACGCACGAGATTCTGGAAATGCTGCGGATGCAGAGCCGCGCCTCTTCGAACGGGACCGAGCCGGCAGTCGGATGACGCGCCCACCCCTCGGACCGTCGACGAAGGCCGTGCACGGGCAGCCCGACCGGGGTCAGGACTTGGAGCCCGTCGTCACCCCGATTTATCAGAGCACCACCTTCCAGCAACCGATCGGCTCCGCGGACGAGGTGCTCTACACGCGGTACGGCAACAATCCGAACCACCTCACACTCGCGAAGAAGCTCGCCGCCCTCGAAGGAGCGGAGCGCGCCATCTTCCTGGCGAGCGGCATGGGTGCAACCGCGCTCGCGCATCTGGCAGTGTTGCGGCCCGGGGATCACTTGCTGGCGAGTGAGTGGATCTACGGCGGCACGATGCGCCTCTTCACCGAAGAATTCGGCAAGCTCGGGATCGACGTCTCTCTTGTCCGCCCGGACAATCCGCGGAACTGGCGCCAGCACGTGCGAAAGACCACACGCGCGGTCTTCGTGGAGGTGCCGACGAATCCACTGCTGCGGGTACCGGAACTGGCACCGCTGGCGGCCTTCTGCCGAGAGCGTGGCATCGCACTCCTGGTGGATGGGACCTTCGCCTCACCAGTCAATTTCCGCGCGCTCGAGCATGGCGCGGATCTCGTCATCCACAGCGCAACGAAGTACCTCAACGGCCATTCCGACGTCATCGGGGGTGTCGTGGCCGGGACTGAGGCCATCGTGGAGGAGGTGCGCCGCCTCATGCAGGTCTGGGGACAGTCACCTGACCCACACGCGACGTGGCTGGCCGAGCGGGGCCTGAAGACCCTCGCCGTGCGCATGGAACGCCACAATGCCAACGGCCTCGCCTTTGCCGAGTGGGCCACCGCGCAGCCGGCCATCAAGGCCGTACACTACCCCGGCCTGCCGAATCACCCAGACCACGCACTCGCCGCAGAGCTGTTCGGAGGCTTCGGTGGCATGGTCGGTCTCACGCTCGGTGGCGGTGTCGGAGCGGCGGAGGCGGTTCTCCGGCGACTGCGTGTCGCCACGCATGCTCCCAGCCTCGGTGGGGTGGAGACGCTGGTCTCCGAACCCCGGCTGGCGTCGCACGCCGGCCTGACCGCGGCGCAACGTGCCGCGCAGGGAATCCCTGACGGCTTCCTGCGCGTCAGCTTGGGCATCGAGGACGTCGCGGACATCATCGCGGACTTCGAGGATGCGTTGGTGGGTTTGTAGCCGTGATCCAATTCAAGAACGTCTCGAAAGCCTACGCACAATCCCTCGCACTCACCGACGTCTCGTTTCGGATCGCGCGGGGTGCGTTCGTCTTCTTCACCGGCCATTCCGGCGCCGGGAAGTCGACCGCCCTCCGACTGATCTATGCCGACTCCTTGCCGAGCGCCGGCACGGTCAGTGTCTTGGGCCGGCGGACGGCGGACCTGAACCGGAAACAGGTTCCACAATTGCGGCGCAGACTCGGCATCGTCTTCCAAGATTTCCGCTTGCTGGAAGAGCGGACGGCTGAGGAGAACGTGGCGTTCGCCCTCGAAGTGACCGGTACCCGCACCTCCTTGATCAACCCGAAGGTGATGCGTGCGCTCACGCAGGTGGGACTGGCATCGCGCGCCCACGCCTACCCCAGGGAGTTGTCCGGGGGTGAGCAACAGCGCGTCGCGATTGCCCGGGCCCTCGTGAACGACCCGATCATGATCCTGGCGGACGAGCCGACCGGCAACTTGGACGAACGCGCCACACGTGGCGTGTTCCAGCTCCTGCGGGATATCAACGCCACGGGGACCGGCGTGCTCATGGCCACACACGACCTCGAGTTGGTCCGACAAACGAACCATCGGACGATCGAGCTCCATGACGGTGCCATCGTCTTCGACTCGGGAGAGTCGCCGCGCGATCCGCTCGCGGAGGACGCATGAACCTCACCGTTCGGGAAGCGATGCTGTCGTTCCGCCGGGCACCGCTTCTCTCCGCGCTCGCGGTCACTACCATCGGGTTTGCGCTGTTCGTGCTCGGCTTGTTCGGCCTTGTGGCTCTCAATCTCCGCGACGCTCTCGAGGGCGTGGCTGAGCGTGTCGAGGTCGTGCTCTATCTGGCCCGCGGGACGCCGGTGGACGTCGTGACCGTGGCCATCGGCGACATCGTGGCCTTTCCGGAGGTGGAGACCGTCACCTACGTGACGGAGGATGAGGCGCTCGAGCGCGCACGGGGGGAGCTGACGGAGTTCCAGGGGGTCTTCGGCGACCTCACGGCCAATCCGTTGCCGGCGTCACTCGAGATTCGCCTCAAGCCGGGGTATCGGGACAGCGAGCACGTGCGCGCCGTGGCTGAACGGGCGAGCGGGTTCCGCTTTGCGGAGGACACACGGTACGGAGGGGATTGGGTCGAGAAGCTGGACCGGCTTCGGGGGATTGCAGCCGCCGTCGGCTTCGTCGTGGGCGCGGCATTCGCGGCCGCCGCCGTGATCATCATTGGGACAACGATCCGCATGACGGTGTTGGCGCGGAATCGGGAGATCCACATCATGCGACTCGTGGGCGCGACGGATGGGTTCATCCGGCGCCCATTCATCCTCGACGGCGCCTTCAAGGGCGCGCTCGGTGGCCTGCTCGCCATCACGCTCGACTACGCCGCCTACGCCGCCGTCTCGCGCACACTGTTCACCGCGGTGTTCTTCTCACCGCTGCAGATGCTGGCGTTCATCCTGTTCGGCACCGCACTCGGGTTCCTGGCCAGTGCGGTGAGCGTGAACCGCCACCTCCCACCGGTCTGATGCGGCGGACGGGGTTCCTGCTCGGGCTTGCCCTGGCGCTCGCCGCACCCGCACACGCACAGCGGCCGAACATCAACGAGCGCATCCGCGAGAACCAGAACCGGCTCGAGGGTATTCGGGAAGAGCGCACGCAGCTCGAGCAGCAGCTCTCGCAGTTGCGCGGCCGCGCATACACGATCGGCACCGAACTGGACAACATCGAGCGGCAGAAGTCCGTCACGAACCGGATCGTCAACGAGCTCGACCGGCAGATCGGCAACCTCGGCGGGGAACTCGACACGGTGACGGTCGAGCTGATCATCACTGAGGATGCGCTGGCAGAGACGCAGGCAATTCTCGAGGCCCGGCTCGCCGAGATCTACAAGCGTGGATCGCTGTGGATCTTCGAGGTGCTGCTGGCCGCGGAGAGTTTTGGCGATCTGCTCAGCCGGTACAAGTACCTCTATCTCGTCAGCCGCCAGGATCGGGCGCTGGCCCAGGAGGTCGAAGAGCTGCGGAATCGAGTCGCCGCACGCCGCCGGGAGCTGGTCGTGGTCCACGGCGAGCTCGCGCGGCAACGGTCGAGCCGCGAGAACGAACTCGACCGCTACCTGACGCTCGAGCGGCAGCGCCAGCGTGCCCTGCGTGACACGCGTTCGACCGAGCAGGTCACTGCTCAGCGGTTGGACGCGTTGGCCCAGGACGAGGAGCGGCTCCTCGGGATCATTGCTGCGCTCGAGCGGGAGCGCACGCGGAGCCCGGTAATCGATGCCACGATTACCGATGCCAGCGTCGGGCGCCTTGCCTGGCCTGTCGATGGCGACATTCTCTACCGCTTCGGCCGCCAGGCCGGCCCGGACAACACGGCCATTCGCCAGCACGGGCTCGGCATCGGGGTGCCCGTCGGTACGTCGGTACGCGCCGTGGCCGGCGGGGTCGTCCAGCACGCCGGCCCGTTCGGCACCTACGGACCGACCGTGCTCATCGAACACGGCGGCGGCTACTACACCCTCTATCTGTACCTGTCGCGCGTGGACGTGGCCGTCGGCGCGGCGGTCGCGGCCGGCACGGCCGTCGGCCTGTCGGGCGGCGCGAATTCCGACGACGGTCCGCACATCGAGTTCCAGATCCGCGGCACAGGGGGGATCGCCCTCGACCCGCAGAACTGGCTCATCCCTCGGTAATCCCCGTCATCCACCTTGACAACGCCCTCGGCGACGCGATATCATACGACCGTATTAACCATACAAACGTATGAATTACTCGACAGACACCCGAGACGCTCTGCTGCGTGCCGCACAAACGCTGTTTGCCGAGCGGGGCTTCGATGGAACGTCGATCCGCGCCGTGACCAGCCTGGCCAATGCCAACCTGGGGGCGGTGACCTACCACTTCCGATCGAAAGACGGACTGTACGAGACCGTCGCCGAGTCGCTCGTCCGGCCCCTGCGGGCGCGCATGATCGCCGAATCGGCCGAAGGGGGTACGCCGCTGGAGCGCATCGAACGGCTCGTCCGGGCAGTATTCGATCATCTCCAGGCCAATCGTGATCTCCCGCAATTCATCATTCAGGTGCTCGCGGGATCCCGACCCCTCCCCACCGTGATGGCGCAGATGCTGCGCGCGAATCACGCGCTTATGGTGGACATCATCGCCGCCGGTCAGGCCGACGGAACGATCCGGGCAGGCAACCCGCGCCTCATGGCACTCAGTATCATCGCGCAGCCGATCTGGCTCAGCATCGTGCGGAGCGCACTGCGTCAGGCAATCGAGCTCGACCAGGACGATCAGCACACGCGCGCGGAGATCGTGGACAACGCCATCCGGTTCATCCACGCCGGGCTCGCGCCTCTCCCGGAGGAGCCCTAAATGTCCCGTACCCGCTTCGTATACCTCGGGGGGTTGGTCTGGTTCACCGCAGCCGTGTCCCCCGCACCGGCCCAACAGGCCGATACCCTCAGCCTATTTGCCGCAGTCGACGTAGCGCTACAGGCGCATCCGGCGGTGCGCGCAGCCGATGCCGGCATCGAGCGGGCTTCCGCCGACGTGGGTGTCGCCACATCCGCGTGGTTCCCGCAGCTCGGCGCGCGCCTCGGATTGACGCAGCACCAGGAGCCGATGCTCGCGTACCCGCTGCACGAACTCACTGTCACGGAGCCGCCGGTCTTCGATCCCACACTCATACAAGGTGGTGTCGATCTCGGATGGATGTTCTTCGACGGTGGCGGCCGGCGGGCACGCATCGGTGCGGCCCGCACGCAAGCTGACGGTGCGGCCGTCGAGCGCGAGCGAACGACCATGGACGTCGTGGCCGAGGTTGCCCACGCCTACCTGACCGTGTTGTCCACGGCGGAGATCCTCGGAGCGCTCGACGAACAGCTGATAGCCTTGGACGCCGAGGGCGACCGCGTCGGGCAGTTCCTCGCGCAAGGGCAAGCGGCCGCGGTCGAGCGCCTCCGCGTGGATGCCGCCACGGCGCAGACACGCGCAGAGCGCATCACCGTCGCCGCCCGGTTGGACGCCGCGGAGCGGACGTTGGCGCGGCTGCTCGATGTCCCACCGGCAGCCACACGACGGGATCGGCTGGTCCCGCTCGAGATGGTGTCGACCGCACCGCAGGACCGAGAGGAGTTGGAGGACCGGCTGGATGCCGGCAACCCGGAGATTCGGCGGGCCACGCTCGCCGTGCAGGCAGCCGACTGGTCCGGGCGAGCCGCTCGCGCCGAGTGGTGGCCGCGCCTCGATGGCGTCGGGTCGTATGGCCTGTGGACGATCCCGTCGGGCGACGCCGTCTTCGAGTGGCAGGTGGGCATCCGCGTGTCGTATCCGTTGTTCACGGGTGGCGCGCGCAGCCGGCGGGTCGCCGCCGCCCGCGCGCGGGTCGAGGAGGCAAGACAGCAGCTGGCCCTGACGCGCATGTATGGCCGTGAGGTGTTGGACCACGCGTTGACGGCAGTCGACGAGCAAGGCGCGCGGGCGGCAGCGGTGGCGACGGCCGTCGACCATCTGACCGAGGTCTCCCGCATCGAGCGACTCGCACTCGAGGCCGGGGAGGGTGCCCAGACGGGCTTCCTTCGCGCCGAAGCTGATCTGCGCCGCGCGCGAGCCGAGCTCGTGCAGGCCGAGTACGGGCAGGTGCTCGCCATCATCGAACTCGCGCGTGCCACGGGTGACCTCTCACCCGCTTGGTTGCAGCGCATCCTGGAGACGCAACTATGACGCACCGTCCCCCTGTGCGCATCCTGATCCCCCTTGCGGTGATCCTGGCGATCGCTGCCGTGCTGTTCCTCCGCGGACGCGGCGACACGGCGGTCCTCGAGGCTTCGGGCACGGTCGAAGCAACCGAAGCCGATCTCGGCTTTTCTCTGCCCGGTCGCATCGCGACCATCACTGTCGACGAAGGGACCACCGTTGAGCGCGGGCTCGAACTCGCCACGCTCGACCGCGATGACCTGCTGGCGCAGCGTCGCGCGGCTGCAGCGCAAGCTGCAGCAGCACGGGCCCGGCTACAGGAACTCCAGCACGGGTTCCGTGAGGAGGAGATCGCTCAGGGTCGTGCGGCACTCCGTGCCGCAGAACAACGCGCCGCCGATGCCCAACGGGACGTGGCGCGCGTGCACAGGCTCTTCGATGGCGGAGCCGTGAGCCAGCAACGGCTGGATGACGCCGAGACGCGCGTCACAACAACCGAAGCGGAAGCGGAGCATGCTCGTGAGGCGCTCGGCGTGCTCGAGACGGGCCCGCGGCCCGAGCAGATCGCTGCTCAGCAAGGCGTCCTGGAACAGGCGGAAGCGACCGTCACGCAGGTCGACGCCGTGCTGGAGCACGCGGCGATTCGCGCTCCCTTTGACGGCATTGTGACGGTGCGACACCGGGAACCCGGCGAAACCGTTCCGACGGGTGCGCCAATACTGACGCTCATGAACCCGAGCGATCGATGGGTGCGCATCTACGTCCGGGAGGATCAGGTCGGCAAGCTCAACATCGGTGACCGCGCACACATCTCGGCCGACGCGTACCCGGAGCGTACGTACCCAGGCCGTATCGTCTTCATCAGCAACGAGGCGGAGTTCACGCCGCGGAACGTTCAGACGACCGAGGAACGGGTGAAGCTGGTCTACCGCGTGAAGGTGCAGGTCGAGGAGGATGCGGGGTTCGACCTGAAGCCCGGTCTTCCCGCCGATGTCGCGCTCGATGTCGGGGCGGCCGGTGGCACCTGAACCCTCAGTCATCGCCAGCGACCTGACACGGCACTTCGGCGCGGTCACGGCCGTCGAAGAGCTCTCGTTCGACGCCCGGGCCGGCGAACTGTTCGGGATCGTGGGACCGGATGGCGCCGGAAAGACCACGACGCTCCGTATGCTCGCCGGCGTGCTGCGGCCTGACCGTGGCGACGCCCGGCTGCACGGGATCAGCATCCGTGACGACCCGGAGGCGGTCAAGCACCACATCGCCTACATGTCGCAGCGCTTCGGGCTCTACACGGACCTCACCGTCCGCGAGAACATCGACTTCTACGCCGACCTATTCCTCGTTCCACGTTCCGCGCGCGCGGCACGGATCGAGCGCCTGTACGAGTTCTCCGGTCTTGGGCCGTTCGAGCACCGTCTGGCAGGTCAATTGTCCGGAGGGATGAAGCAGAAACTCGGCCTGTGCTGTGCGCTCATTCACCAGCCGGCGATCATGCTACTCGACGAGCCCACGTTCGGTGTCGACCCGATTTCACGGCGGGACTTGTGGTTGATCGTGCATGAGATGGTCGCGGCGGGCATCACGGTGCTTGCGGCCACCGCCTACCTCGACGAGGCGGAACGATGCGATCGCGTGGCCATGCTCCACCAGGGGCGATTGATCGCTCTCGATACGCCGACGGCACTGCAGGCTCGACTCCATGGCCGTATCCAGCGGGCGACCTCGTCCCGACCCCGCGCGGCACGTGACGTGATCGCCGCGCACCCGTCCGTCCGTCACGCCGTGCTCTTCGGCGATGTCGTGCACGCGACACTCGATGACGCGGACCGAGACTGGGCCTCCGTGTGTGCCCACGCCGAGGCGGCCGGGGTGGATATCCGGACCGAAGCCGTCGCCGAGCCCTCGCTCGAAGACGCGTTCATCGACCTGGTGCAGGAGGCGGACCGTGACACCGCGTGAAGCGATCGTTGTCACGGACCTGACCCGGCGCTTCGGCGACTTCACTGCCGTCGACCGCGTGACCTTCAGCGTCGGCGTGGGTGAAATCTTCGGCTTCCTGGGTCCGAATGGCGCCGGCAAGACCACCACGATCAAGATGCTGAACGGCCTCCTGCGCCCTTCCGGTGGGACGGCATCGGTCGCGGGCTACGATGTCACGACGGACAGTGCGTCCATTCGACAGCGCATCGGGTACATGTCACAGGCCTTCTCCCTGTACACGGATCTCACGGTCGACGAGAACATCCAACTCTTCGGAGGCCTGTATAGCGTGACCGGCGACCGCTTCGAGGAGCGGCGTTCCTGGGTGCTGACGATGGCCGGGCTCCACGAACACTGCGGGCGCGTGACCGGTGAGTTGTCTCTCGGGTGGAAGCAGCGTCTCGCCTTGGGCTGCGCCGTGCTGCATCAACCGCCGATCCTGTTCCTGGACGAACCGACCTCGGGAGTCGACCCGATCTCACGACGGAGCTTCTGGGATCTCATCTACCACCTCGCCGAAGCGGGAACGACGGTCCTCGTCAGCACGCATTACATGGAAGAGGCGGAGTACTGTCACCGGCTCGCGCTCATGAATCGGGGCCGGTTGATCGCACTGGAGCGCCCGGGGACACTGAAGCAGACGTTGGACCAGCCGTTGTACGAACTGCGGACCGACGATGCGGCAGCCGCCGTGGCCGTGCTCCGCGAGCTGCCCGTCGTCACCGAAGCAGCAATGTTCGGCCGGACGGTGCATGTGATGGTCGCCGACGCTGATGCCGCCGAGCGCGACGTGCCGGCGCAGTTGCGCCGTTCGGGCCACCCGTGCGAGGACTTTCGCCAGATCGTTCCATCACTCGAGGATGTCTTCGTCGCGCTCATCCGTCGTGAAGGGGGAGTCGCCGCCGGATGAACCGCACGAGAGTCGCCGCCATCAGCCGCAAGGAGTTCCTGCAGATCCGCCGGGACGCACGCAGCCTCTACCTCGCGTTCGTCCTCCCGCTCGTCTTGCTGGTCCTCTTCGGCTACGCGATCTCGTTCGACATCAGGGACATCCGCATGGCGGTGCTGGATGAGAGCGGGACGGCACGGAGTCGGGCACTCGTGGACGCGTTCCGCAGTTCCGGATACTTCACCGTCACGCGCAACCTGGAGCGTCTCGGAGACGCCGACGGCATCCTCGACCGAGGCGCGGCGAAGCTCGTCCTCGTCATTCCCCGATCCTTTGCAGACGATCTCGCCGCCGGTCGGCCGGCGGCTGTGCAGGCGCTTCTGGACGGCGCGGACGCCAACACCGCTACGATTGCCCAGAACTACGCGCAGGCCATCGTGAATGGGTTCGCAGCGAGCGTCGTACTCGACGCTCGTGCCCTCCCGGTGACCGTCGAATCACGGATTTGGTACAACGAGACGCTTGCAAGCCGCAACATGATCGTGCCGGGCCTCGTCGCCGTCGTCATGTCCATCATCGCTGCGATGCTGACCGCGTTGACCATCGCGCGGGAGTGGGAGCGCGGCACGATGGAGCAACTCGCCGCCACGCCGGTCCCACGACTCGAGATCATCGTCGGGAAGCTCCTGCCGTACGTCGGTATCGGCCTGTTCGACGTCGCCGTCGCGATCGGTGTCGGCGTCCTGCTTTTCAAGGTGCCGTTCCG
Source organism: Gemmatimonadota bacterium (assembly GCA_039586875.1). GTDB lineage: Bacteria > Gemmatimonadota > Gemmatimonadetes > Gemmatimonadales > GWC2-71-9 > JAOTVV01. The sequence continues at coordinate 16,283 of JBDHJO010000033.1, forward strand.
CGGCGATGTCCTGCTGCTCACCGGTATGACCCTGATGTTCCTGCTCGGCGCACTCGGCCTCGGGATGTTCATCTCGGCGGCGATGAAGTCGCAGGTGCTCGCCACGCAGACCGCCATGCTCGCAACGTTCCTGCCCGCACTGCTGCTGTCGGGGTTCATCTTCTCCATCGCGACGATGCCGTGGGCCCTGAGGGCCGTCAGCCGCATCGTTCCGGCGCGGTATTACGTGAGTGTCACCAAGGGCGTGCTGCTCAAAGGCGTGGGTGTCGACGTCCTCTTGGTCGACGGGATCGCCATGGTCGTCTTCGCCGTCGCGGGGCTCGCCCTGGCGATCAGGGCCTTCCGCAAGGAGATCGCGTGAACCGGGCCGCCCTCCGCGTTCGCGAGCTCGTCCGCAAGGAGGCGCGACAACTCCTGCGGGACCCGCGCACCCGGGCCGTGATCTTCGTCTCACCCGTCATCCAGTTATTGATGTTCGGCTATGCCGTCAACACCGATATCCGCGACACCGCAACGTTCGTGGTGGATCTGGACGCGTCCGCGCAGTCACGCCGGCTCACGGACGCATTCGTGGCCTCGGGCTACTTCCGAGTCGCGGGGCGATCCACTCGGCCGGCCGACCTCGTGCGGGCACTCGACCACGGCGACGCGCTCATCGGCATCGAGATTCCACAGGGCTTCGATCGCGATCTCGCCGCCGGACAGGCCTCGGTGCAAGTGTTGATCGATGGGACGGAGTCCAATAGTGCAACGGTCGCCCAGGGATATGCCGTCCGCATCGTGCAGCGGTTCGCACTCGCGCAGGCACTGGCCGCCACCACTGCACCACCCGGTGGCATCGACCTCCGAGCGCGCGCGTGGTACAACGCCAACCTCGAAAGCCGCGCCTATAACGTCCCCGCAGTGATCGGCGTCCTCATCATGCTCATGTGCCTGTTGCTCACCGCACTTTCCGTCGTCCGCGAGCGCGAGCTGGGGACGCTCGACCAGCTCATGGTGAGCCCCCTCACGCCCGGGGAACTGATGCTCGGAAAGACGATACCCGTCGGCATCGTCGGACTCATCGACTTGGCGGCGGTGACCGCACTCGCACTCTTGTGGTTCGACATCCCGGTCCGCGGCTCCGCCCTCGTCATGCTGTCGGCCGCCATCCTGTACATCCTGTCGGGCCTGGCAGTGGGCCTGTTGATCTCGACGATCTCGCGGACGCAACAGGAAGCCTTCATGTCGATGTTCCTGTTCTTCCAACCTGCGATCATCCTCTCGGGCTTCTTCTATCCCGTCGAGAACATGCCGGCCGTCTTCCAATGGGTCACCCTGGCGAACCCGGTCCGGCACTTCCTGGAGATCGTCCGCGCGGTCTTCCTCAAGGGTGCAGGGCTCGAAGCGCTCTGGGTGCAGTACCTCCTGCTGGCGGTGATCGCCGCCATCGTGTTGCGCTTGGCCGTGGCGCGATTCCCGAAAACCATGCGCGGCTGACGCCGGCCGTTTCACGCTGGACACCCGAGGCTATCTTCTTCTGACAGACTCTCGCTGGGGGAGCTCGTGGGCGGGCGGAGGTCCAAGGACGTCGAGACCATGGTGCGATATCACCTTGCCGGCCGGGGTATCACCAACCGGCGGGTGCTCGCGGCGATGGCCGCGGTACCGCGCGAGCATTTCGTGCCCGATCACCTCCGGGCACATGCCTACGACGATGGCCCCCTGCCCATCGGGCACGACCAGACAATCTCGCAACCGTACATCGTGGCGCTGATGACGCAGGAGGCCAGGATCGGTCGCACCGCGACCGTTCTGGACATCGGCACCGGATCCGGATACCAGGCAGCCGTCGCCGCACGTATGGCGCGGAGGGTCGTGAGCGTCGAACGACTCGCACCACTTTCCGAAGGCGCTGCAGACGTATTGGCCAAGCTCGGCGTTCACAACGTGTCGTTCGTCGTCGGTGATGGCGCTGTGGGGTGGCCCGCGACAGCGCCCTACGACGCCATCATTGTCGCCGCCGCGGCGCCCAAGATCCCTGGGCAACTCCTCGAGCAACTCGCCGTGCACGGGCGCCTGATCATCCCGATCGGCGACCGAGCAATCCAAGACCTGACCGTCGTGGAACGAACCAGGCGCGGGTTCAGAACCACGCGAGCTGGAGCCTGCCGGTTCGTGCCCCTCGTCTCGCACGCCGCGTTCACGTCGGACTGGTGAGCGTACGCCTACTTGGTGCCCATGTGTCTACTGCCGGTGGCGTGCAGCGCGCGCCGGAGCGCGGCCGCGCCATTGGCGCACGAGCAATTCAGGTCTTCACCAAGACGCCGAATCAGTGGCGGGAACCGGTCGTGAGCACGGAACAGGGACACGCGCTGCAGGCCGAACTCGAGCGCCAGCGGATCGACGCCATCGTGGCACATGACTCCTATCTCATCAACCTCGCCTCGCCGGACCCGGCGTTGCGCGCACGCTCGATCGGGGCGTTCAAGGGAGAGCTCACGCGCTGTCGCATCCTTGGCATACCGTGGGTGGTCACACATCCCGGCAACTTCATGGACGACCATGCCGCCGGGATGCAACGCAACATCGACGCGTATGCCGAGTGCCTCGCTGCCGTCGACGGTCCGGCGGTCTTGATCGAGACGACCGCCGGATCGGGCACCGCCTTGGGCCGCACGTTCGAGGAGTTGGCAGCGTTGCGGGCCGGGGTGCCGGCCGAACTCCGGAGCCGCGTAGGTGTGTGCGCCGACACCGCGCACCTCCACGCGGCCGGTTACGACCTGCTCGATGCGGAACACGACGTTTGGGACGTCTTTGACGCCACGGTCGGCTTAGCGCACCTCAAATGCCTGCACTTGAACGACTCGCAAGCTCCCAGAGGATCGCGACGTGACCGTCACGAGTGGATCGCCGAGGGCACGATCGGCCCAGCGCCATTCCGCCGGATCATGCAGGACGCCCGTTTCCGCCACGTCATCAAGATCATCGAAACCCCGAAAGGCGACGATCCCGAACACCACGACCGACGAATGCTGCGTCGGCTCCGCGCATATGCGCGGAAGCGCGCCGGTTAGCGGTCGTCGAACAGCTCGCCCAGCATCGGGAGTGCCTGATCGTCGGTCTGGTCGATCTCGAGCGGTGTGACGGTGACGTATCCCTGCAGGAACCAATCCAAGTCGGTTTCGCGGACGGACGCGCTGTCTGGCGCGGACCAATCATCCCAGAGGTACCGCAGTCCGCGAGGCGAGTGGCGATCGTCGTACCGTTGATCGCCGAGATCGAGACTCATCGGCGCCACCCGGATGCCCACGGGGGTGCCCGCGGGCACGTTGACATTCAAGAGGAGCGGCGCATGCAACGCATCGGCCTCGATCAGGGCAGCCAGGACACGTCGCGCCCACCCGCCGGCGACGTCGTAATCGCTCGCGCTGCGCGGGTTCGTGGAGACCGCCATCGACGGAATCCCATGGAGGGCGCCTTCCCGGGCAGCCCCGACGGTGCCCGACACCCACGCCGACGCGCCGACGTTGTCGCCCCTGTTGATGCCCGAGACGACGACGTCCGGCCGCCAGTCCAGGAGCGCCAAGATCGCAACCCGTGTCACGGTCGCAGGGCGCGCATTCACTGCGTACCACGTAACCCCTTGGGGATTATCGTGCTCGAGCACCGCGATGGGTTCGCGGTACGTAATGGCATGCCCTGCCCCGCTCTGCTGTTCGAGTGGCGCGACGACGGCCACCTCCCCCAGGGGCAGGAGGGAGTCGACGAGCGCCACGATGCCCGCGGCTCGATAGCCGTCGTCATTGACCACGAGGATGCGGAGCGGCGCTTTCTCGCCGGCGTCCTGCGCCGCGAGCCGGCCGGCTGACGCAACGAGTGCCAGAGCGATGAGGAGCACGAGCCGACGAGACATTCCGGGCTTCCTTGAGAACGTGTACACGATCCGGCATTATCCCTTATCCGGGTCATAAAGGGAACCAGAATGGTGACGCGAAGCAACGCACGGTGGTCGTGGCGAGGAGCAGCGGT
>JBDHJO010000202.1:0-4951 GCA_039586875.1 Gemmatimonadota bacterium
CCCCACCGCCAGACGCCCGGAGAGGCTTCGGGCCATCCGCCGTCCGAGGGCATCCAGCTGCCCGGTGACAGCGCCGAGGTCAGGCACGATCGTCTCGGCCGCCGCGGACGGCGTCGGTGCGCGGACGTCGGCGACCAAGTCCGTCAATGCCGTGTCGGTCTCGTGACCGACCGCCGAGACGGTCGGCACGCGGGCGGCAGCCACGGCGCGCGCAACCGCCTCGCTATTGAATGCCCAAAGATCCTCCTGCGACCCGCCGCCACGGCCCACGATGAGCACATCGAGATCGGCGACCCGATTGGCACGTTCCAACGCTGCCTGTAGATCATCTTCGGCTCCCTCCCCCTGCACCCGGGAGGGGAAGACCAGGACCTGCGCGACCGGCCATCGCCGGGCGAGCACCGAGAGGACATCGCGCAGGGCGGCTCCATCCGGACTCGTCACCACGCCGACTCGGCGCGGATACGGCGGAAGGGGACGTTTCCGGGCCGGATCCAGAAGGCCGTCGCGCTCCAGCGCTGCCCGCGCGCGCTCGAGCTGCAGCTGCCATGCCCCGCCGGCCGCTGTGGGGATCAGCTCTCGCACGGTGAGCCGGAACTCACCGCGTTCCTCCCACACCGTCGGTTGCGCCTCGACGAAGATCTCGGTGCCGTCGGTCGGCGGGCCCGGCTGACGCTGATTGTCCGAACGCCACATGACGCACCGGACCTGCGCGCTCGCGTCCCGAAGCGTGAAGTACCAGTGTCCACTCTTGTAGGTCTTGAGGCCGGTGAGCTCGCCACGCACCCACACGCGGCGGAACCCTGCCTCCACGAGTTGCCGCCCACGTCGCGTGACCTGGCTGACGCTCAGAGCGCCGCCGTCGGACGCCCCCGTTTGGTCGAAGAGGCCTACCCCGCCCACTGGCGCGCGGCCTGGACGGTGTTGAAGAGGAGCATCGTGATGGTCATCGGGCCGACCCCGCCCGGCACGGGCGTGATAGCCGAGGCGACCTCCTTGGCCGCCTCGAATTCGACGTCCCCGACGAGCTTGTACCCCTTCTCCGCCGACGGATCGTCCACCCGATTCACCCCCACGTCGATAACGACAGCACCGGGCTTGATCCAGTCGCCCTTCACGAACTCCGGGCTACCGATGGCCGCGATCAGAATGTCCGCCTGACGGGTCACCGACGGAAGGTCTTTCGTTCGGGAATGGCAGACCGTCACCGTGGCGTTTCCGCCCTCGCCCTTGTGAAGCAGGAGCGACGCCATCGGTCGACCGACGATGTTGGACCGGCCAACGATCACCGCATGGGCACCGGAAATCTCGGCCCCCGACCGGATCAACATTTGCTGCACCCCGTACGGCGTGCACGGCCGGAACCCCGTGGGATCTCCCACCGACACCTTGCCGATGTTCACCGGATGAAAGCCGTCCACGTCCTTGTCCGGCCGGAGCGCGTGCAGAATCCGCTGCTCGTCGATCTGCTTCGGGAGCGGGAGCTGCACGAGAATCCCGTGCACCGTGTCGTCGGCGTTCAACCGCTCGACGACCTCGAGTAACTCGGCCTCGCTCGTCTCGGCAGACATCCGGATGGTGTCGCTCTTCATGCCGAGCTTCTCGCACGCCTTGCCCTTCATGCGCACATAGACCTGGCTCGCGGGATCCTCACCCACCAGCACGACCGTCAGGCCCGGCACGACCCCCTTCCCTCTGAGTTCCTCGACCTGCGCACCCAACTCGGCGCGCATCGCGTCCCCAATCTCTTTACCACTGATGATCTTAGCGGGCAAAATCGACAGCCCTCGTTTCTCTGATGACCACAACCTTGATCTGCCCAGGATACTGCAGATCGCTTTCAACTCGTCGCGCGATCTTCTCGGAGAGCTCCACGGCTGCTTCGTCGTTCACCTGATCCGGCTGAACGGCGATCCGCACCTCCCTCCCCGCCTGAATCGCATAGGCTTTCTCCACGCCATCAAAACTCTGTGCGAGCTCCTCGAGTGCCGTGAGTCGTTTGACGTACGTCTCGAACGCCTCGCGGCGCGCACCGGGACGGGCCCCGCTGATGGCGTCCGCCGCCTGCACGATCACCGAGATCGGTGACTCGTGCGGCACGTCGTCGTGGTGCGCGGCGATCGAGTTGATCACGACGGGATGCTCGTTGTACCGGGTCGCGACCTCGACGCCCAACTCGACGTGCGTTCCCTCATGCTGGTGGGTCAGCACCTTCCCGATGTCGTGCAACAGGGCCGAGCGCTTGGCCAACCGCACATCCAGCTTCAGCTCCGCCGCCATGATGCCCGCGAGCCAGGCGACTTCCTTCGAATGGGCGAGCATGTTCTGCCCGTACGACGTCCGGTACTTCATGCGCCCGACCAGTTTCACGAGCTCCGCGTGCATCTTGCGGATCCCGAGGTCGTAGACCGTCTCTTCACCTGTTTCCACCAACTGCTGCTCGAGCTCTTTCTGTACCTTGGCGACGATCTCTTCGATGCGTCCCGGGTGGATCCGGCCGTCGCTGATCAGTTGCTCGAGCGCCCGGCGCGCCACTTCGCGCCGGATCGGGTCGAAACATGACACGACGACGGTGTCGGGGGTGTCGTCGATGATGACGTCCACGCCCGTCGCGGTCTCAAATGCTCGGATGTTCCGGCCCTCGCGACCGATGATGCGCCCTTTGAGCTCATCGCTGGGCAGCGGCACGGCCGACACGCTGGTTTCCATCGAGTGATCGGCAGCGATCCGCTGCACGGCAAGGGCGATGATCTTCTTGGCCTCGCGTTCGGCACCGCGCTTGGCTTCCTCGCGGATGTCCCGGATCGAGGCGGCCGCTTCCCCGCGGGCCGCTTCGACCATCTCGTCGCGTAGCTGCTGCGTCGCGTCCGCCGCAGACAGCCCGGCAATGGCCTCGAGCTTCTGCTTCCGCTCGGCGAGCGTCCACTCAGCTTCCTGCTCCCGCTTCTGGAGGTCGTTGTGGCGCCTGTCGAGGCTCCCCTGCCGCTTATCCAGTTCGCTGGAACGCTCATCGAGCGTATTGAGCTTGCGGTCGATGAGCACCTCTCGCTCTTCGATCCGCTCCTGATGCCGATCCAGCTCCTCCCGACGTTCCCGCTCGTCGCGATCCCAGGCCTCCCTGAGGCCCATGATCTCTTCCTTCGCCGTCAGGAGCGTCTGGGCCTTCTCTCGCTCACCTTCCTTCCGAGCATCGCGGAGGACTTGTTCGGCCTTCAGCGCCGCGGATCGGCCAAGCCGGGCCGCATCACGACGCTCCATCTTCCGACCCACGACGTAGAAAACCGTCCCCGCGACGACTGCTCCGCAGAGGACGGCTATGGCATACGGCAAGAACTGGGCTGTCATATCTATGCTCCAGCGGCGCCGCTCACCCGGGTCGGGGGGCTCCGCGTTAACGCATGGTGTCCAACAAGTTGGTCACCGACCGGCAACCAACTGGAATCTATGCCTCGTCCGGAAGCTGTGCAAACGAGCCGGTGGCTCGGGACCGGCGCTTCGCCGGCGGAAGGAGCCGCGACAGCTCCGCCCCCAAGGCTTTGAGCCGGTCAGTCATCTCCCGTTGGGATTTCTGGGCCTGAAAGAGCTCATCGGTGATCGCGAGGGCGGCCAGGATGGCCGCCTTCTGCGTCTCGACCATGGAGCCCGAGTTGACGATGTCCTTGAGCGCGCGGTCCACGTGCTCAGCGACCGTGCGGGTGTATTCCGGCGGGCGATCGGATTTGAGCGTGTACTCCTCGCCGCCGATCGTCACCGTGACGACGGTCTTCTCACCGCTCATGAGCCCTGTTCCTCCATGGTCACCTGTTCCTCGAGGAATCGCAGGCGGGAGATGAGCTCGCTCACGCGATTGTGGGCCGCTTCCAAGCGCTGTTTCAACTCGGCATTCTCGGATTGGAGGCCAACCGTACGCTCCCGGCTCGCGACGACATCCGCGTCGAGCTGCAACTGTGTCTGCTCGGCCTCTGCGGTGAGCGCCCGGCGCCGCCACGACGCAAGCTCGGCGCTCAGGGCGGCGAGGACCTCACGCAGTTCCTCGAGGGCTTGAAACTCAGGCCTCTCTTCGTTCGACACCCAGCTGCTCCTTCAATGCGGTGAGCACGGCGGCGACCGCCTTGTCGGCTTCCTTCTCCTTCAGCGTCCTGTCGGGCGCACGGAATACCAGCCGCCAGGCGACACTCCGACCTGCCAAGTCCTTCCCACGGTACTCGTCAAAGATTGCATGGTCGGCGAGGAGTCGGCCAGCCTTGGCACGAATGACCTCGTCCACCTGGGCGGCATGCACCCCCGGCGGCAGCACCAGTGCGAGGTCCCGCTCCACCGGCGGCGTCGTCGGCAACGCCTCGAATGCCCGCGCCGGACTCGCCTGCTCCTCGAGATCCAACTCCAAGCCCAGGAGCTCCCCGGCCCAGGCGGGTCGATCCGCCGCCAGCAGCCGGGCAGAACCCCGAACGCGACCGGCGGCATCGCGCACATCCCATCCACCATCCACAGCCTCGAGCGCCCCCGTCCAACCCGCGCTCCGCGCGGTCATCTCGAAGAGCGCCTTGAGATCCCAAAGATCGACATCGTCCGAGCGTCCAGCTCCGGACCAGTGTCCTGGCTCCCTGCCGCCGGTGATGACCGCGGCCACGCGCAGTGTTTCCACCGGCACCGGCTGCCCGGCGTCGTGGAACGTCACGCCGACCTCGAACAACCGGATGTTTCGCTCGCGCACCGACCAGTTCCGTTCCACGGCCCGCACGAGTCCGCTCAACAGGTCCCGCCGCAAGTACGCGTCTTCGGCCGAGAGCGGGTTCTGCACGGGCATCGCGTCAGCCCCGCCTTTGCTCGTCAACGAGAGCGTGCGTGCCTCGAGCAACCCCGCCCCGGCCAGTCCGCGACGCACCCTGGCCTTCACGGCCACGAGCGGGGAATTGGGAACGGCACTCGGACGAAACGGTCGCATCTCGAC
>JBDHJO010000034.1:0-20040 GCA_039586875.1 Gemmatimonadota bacterium
TGACGGATCGCTCCTCGGTGAGCGACCGATTCGCGACTACGGCGTCGCGCAGGAGTCGTTCACGTTCTCGGCGAATGGTGACGGACCGATGGGGGTTGCCGTCAACCTGATGGATGAGGATGGAGTACCGAGCATTCGGCTCGTGATGGATAACTCGAGCCATGGGAGCCACGTCGCGGGCATTGCCGCGGGCCACGATCTGTTCGGTGTGGAGGGGTTCGATGGCGTTGCCCCCGGCGCTCAAGTGCTGGGGCTCAAGATTGCCGACAACACGCGGGGGGGAATCTCCGTCACCGGCAGCATGCTGGCCGCGATGAATTACGCCGCTGAGTATGCAGCAGCACGCAGCGCGCCGCTCGTCATCAACTTGAGCTATGGGATCGGGAATGCCGTCGAGGGGACGGCCGTCATCGACTCGCTCGTAAACGCGTTCGCACTGGCGCATCCGGAGGTGCTCGTCGTGATCAGTGCGGGCAACGACGGTCCCGGCCTCTCCACGATCGGCCTGCCCGGATCGGCCGCGCAGGCGCTCACCGTGTGTGCGCTCTTTCCGGGCGTGTTCGCGGACCCGCCGCAAGCGGGGCAACCGCCACGCGACGACGTGCTCGGGTGGTGGAGTGCCCGTGGGGGGGAGGTTGCAAAGCCGGACGTCTGCGCCCCAGGGGTGGCGTACTCGAACGTGCCGCGGTGGCGGACGGGAGAGGAGGTCTCCGGCGGGACCAGTATGGCGGCACCACAGATTGCCGGCGCGGCCGCGCTGTTGCTCTCGGGGCTGCTCGATCGCGGCATCGATGCGCGCGCGGTGGATCTCCGGCGGGCGATGGTAACGACGGCGCGGCCACTGGCCGGGACCACCGTACTGGACGGCGGCACGGGAGTCGCACACGTCCCGAGCGCCTTCGAGTGGCTCCAGGCGGCGCATCAAACGGGGATGTATGACATCCGTGCGGTGGCGATGGGAGGGAATCGCTCGGGGGGGTCGGCAGCGGTACGCAGACGTGGACTCGCGTCGGCCGGCGACACGATTCAGGTCTTCGAAGTGCAGTCGATTGGAGGGCAACCCGCCGCGAGGCTGACGCTCGGCGCGGATGTGCCGTGGATTTCCGGGCCGGCCATGATCGAGCCCGGCGGCGGCCCCGTCACGGTGCAGTTGACGTATGACGCTGCGGCGTTTCGAGAACCGGGGATGTACGTCGGCACGGTCTGGGCACGCCCGGCGACCGACCAACTCGGCGGTGCGTCGTTCGGGCTCACCAATACGGTCATCGTCCCGTACGCGCTCGACCGGCCGGCACGGTGGAGCGGCATGCTCACGCCCGGTGCGGTGGCTCGCTACTTCGTCGATGTCCCGGCCGATGCTGACGGGCTGACGGTGGTACTGACGCTGACCGACTCGACGCGGGACGCGACGCTGTACCTGTTCGAGCCCGACGGCGCGCCGCACCGAGGCGGAAGCAGCGCGCACACGTCCGGTCGCGGGCGCGCGGCCCTGCACGTCGCGCTGGACGACCTGAAGCCGGGCGTATACGAAGCCGTGATCGTCGCCCCACCCGCCATGTCCGTGGCTTACCGGCTCCGCGCGGCGGTTCCCGCGTTGCGCGCAACGGTGAACGGCACGCCACCGGTGCTGTCGGTGCGCAGCTCGGCGGATACCGGGATTGCCGGACAGGCGGTGGCACAGGTGGTTGGAACGCGTCACGAGACGCATGTCCGCGCATCGACACCTGGGGCGCAGGTCGTGGAAGTGGTTGTCCCGAAGGATGCGGCGACCCTGGTGCTGCAGGTCGCACTCGCACCCGAGCTCTGGCGCCGACTCACGGACTTCGGCGTCACGGTCTTCGATGTAACGGGGCGCAAGTTGAGCGACGGGCCGCTGCATTATCCGGTCGGTAGGCAGTCGGTTGCCGTGGAGACCTATCGACCCGGCGACCTGCTCCGCATCGAGTTGCAACCCGCGTTCGCCGATGGTGCCGGGGAGCACCGCTGGGACGCGATGGTACGAGCGGATTTCCTCAGTACCGAACCGGTTTCGCTCGGGAGCACGGGTGCTGATTTCGAACTGGCACCGGGTGCGGTATCGGACATCTCCTTTGCATGGCCACCGGATTCCATCTGGCAGCCTGGACCGCTTGGCGACCTCGTGGAGTTCCGGGTCGAACTCGACGATGGTTCGGTGGTCGCGACACGCGCGATCACGGGTCAGGAGTGACCGTGCCGCAGACGAAGACGGCCGACGTCGTGCGCATCGCATCGGGCCAGGGGTTCTGGGGCGACTGGCTGGAGGCCCCGGTTCGGCAGGTCGAGGACGGCCCCGTCGACTACCTGATGATGGACTATCTGGCGGAGGTCACGATGTCCATCATGCAGAAGCAGCGGGGGCGTGACCCGTCCATGGGGTACGCGAAGGACTTCGTGCCGCTGATGGAGCGCCTGCTCCCGACGGTGACGGAGCGGGGCATTAAGGTCATCTCGAATGCGGGCGGCGTGAATCCCGCGTCATGCGCTCGAAGCGTGTACGAAGCGGCCGAACGGCTTGGCGTGCAGGATCGAGTAGTCATTGGGGTCGTCACGGGAGACGATATCCTCCATCGCCTCGACCAGATTCTGGAGAAGGGCCACACCCTCATCAACCTCGACACGGGGGAGCCACTGGAGACGGTACGCGACCGGGTCCAGAGCGCGAACGCGTACCTCGGTGCCTGGCCGGTCGTCGATGCGCTGCGAAAAGGTGCGAACATCGTCGTCACGGGTCGCGTGACGGATACGGGGCTCACGCTGGCCCCGATGATTCACGAGTTCGGCTGGGGCCCCGAGGACTGGAACCGATTGGCCGCCGGCACCGTGGCCGGTCACATCAACGAGTGCGGTGCGCAGTCCACCGGAGGGAACTGTCTCATCGATTGGGAGACGATTCCGGACCTCGCGAATCCGGGGTACCCGATCGTCGAAGCCCAACCGGATGGGTCCTTCGTTGTGACGAAGCATCGCGGGACCGGTGGGCGCGTGTCGGTGGCGAGCGTGACCGAGCAGCTGTTGTACGAGATGGGGGATCCGTCGAACTACATCACGCCCGATTGCGTGGTGGACTTCACCAGCATCGCCCTCGATCAGGCCGGCCCGGATCGGGTCGCTGTCCGTGGCGTGACCGGTTATCCGGCGACCGACTCGCTCAAGGTGTCGATCTCCTACCTGTACGGGTACAAGGCCATCGGCACCCTCGTGTATGCCTGGCCGGACGCCTACAAGAAGGCGCAGAAGGCGGATCAGATCCTCCGGGAGCGTCTCGATCGACTGGGCTTGACGTACGAGGAGATCCTGACGGAATACGTCGGTGTGAACGCCACACATGGTCCGCTCGCCGGCGAGCCCGATCCCAACATTGCGGAGGTGCAGCTGCGGATCGGTGTGCGGTCGCGCGAGAGTGGGCCCGTGCAGCGGTTTTCGCGGGAGATCGCCCCGCTGATCCTCAACGGCCCGCCGTCCGCGACGGGGTTCGCCGGCGGCCGCCCGAAGGTCGAGGAAATCGTCGCCTACTGGCCGGCGCTCGTGCCGAAACCGGAGATCACGCCGACCATCGACATCGTCCGGGGGGAGTCGTAGCGTGGTGCATGGAGGAATGCGCCCATGGGAGTGAAAGCGCGCACGCCAGTGCGCCGGCGCCGTGGTGGGAAACTGGTGCCACTGCTCGCGCTCGCGCATGCGCGGAGCGGTGACAAGGGGGACACCGCAAACGTTGGGGTCATCGCACGGCGTCCTGCGTTCTATCCCGTGATCGAGCGCCAGGTGACCGCGAAGCGCGTCGCGGCGCACTTTCGCGGGATGATCACCGGCGACGTGGTCCGGTACGAACTGCCGAATCTGGGGGCACTGAATTTCTTGCTGCACGGTGCACTGGGCGGCGGCGGCACGTTGTCCCTGAAGACCGATGCGCAGGGCAAGGTGTACTCGACGGCCCTGTTGCGCATGGAGATCGAAGTGCCGGGAGATCTCGATGTCGAGTGAACGGATCGTACAGTCGGTGCACGGCGGTGTGCTCCGGATCACCCTCAACCGTCCGGACAAGCGGAACGCGCTGGACTCCACAATGGTCGATCTGCTCCACGAGGCGTTGGATCGTGCCGATCTGGAAGCCGCGGTGCGCGTGGTGGCGGTGCGTGGAAGCGGCAAGGACTTCTGTGCCGGCGCGGACCTCGCGGAACTCTTGGCCTCCGCCGACGCGGCACCGCAAGAGAATGAAGAACACGCCATGCGCCTGGGGCGCGTGTTCCTCAGAATGCGCGCGCTGCCGAAGCCGGTGGTGGCACTCGTCCATGGGCGTGCGCTTGCCGGCGGGTGCGGGTTGGCATCGGCATGCGATCTCGTGATCGCGCACGCGGACGCGGTCTTCGGGTACCCGGAGGTGCGCCGCGGCTTCGTGCCTGCCATGGTCATGGCGATGTTGCGGCGGGCCGTGGGCGAGAAGACGGCAATGGACCTGGTCCTCACGGGTCGGCTGCTCACGGCCGACGAAGCCCGGGCCGCCGGGCTCGTGTCGCGGGTCGTCAGTGCGGATGCGTTCGAGGACGAGGCGGATGCCGTGCTCAACCAACTCGCAGAGAGCAGCCCGACGGCGCTGGCGCTCATCAAGCACCAGTTGTACGAGCTGGACGGACGCGACTTCGACGCCAGCGTGGCACTCGGCGCGCGGGTCAACGCCATCGCTCGCGGCACCGACGACTTCAAACAGGCGGTGCAGCGCTTCCTCGACAAGCGGTAGTGGCGTGCCTCTCTTGCGCCTGACGACGGGCCGACTCAGCCTCCGTCCGCCACATCCCGACGATGCACGGGCGATCTACGACGGCTACGCACGGGACCCGGATGTCGCCCGCTACGTAATCTGGCGTCCGCACGCCTCGATCGACGACACCTGCGAGTTCCTTGAGAGCTTCGTGGCCGCCGGGGAGCGGGACGGTGATCACCCTTGGATCATCGCGCTCGCAGACGGAACGTTGATCGGTGCCATGCACCTGCGAGCGCAGCCGCCACGTGCCGAGCTCGGGTTCAACATCGCGAAGCCATACTGGAACCGGGGGTATGCCACGGAGGCGGTACGTGCGGTCACAGACTTCGCGTTCACCCTTCCCGGGATCGAGCGCGTGCAGGCCGTATGTCACGTCGACAACGCTGCCTCCGCGCGGGTACTGCACAAGGCCGGCATGCGCCGGGAAGGGCGGTTGTCTCGGTACATGACGTTCCCGAACCTCGGGGCCGAGGCGCAGGATGTGTGGATGTATGCTGTGGCGATTGGTGCGGGCGGGAGTGCGCAGCCCTTGTCCCCGGAGGGCCGTTCACGATCCTGAGCGTCGCGTTACATTTCAATTACCGTTATCGGCGGAGGACATCATGCCCATGGTGGAGCACTGGACCGTCGATCATGTGGGGCCCGATCGGGCGGTGCTGGTGGATGACAAGGGACGTGCAGTGACCCTTTCGCTCTCCGATCTGCCGGCCGGTCTGGAGAAGTTGGCCGTCCTCACCGTCGAAGTTCCAGACGACGGGGTCGTCGACTGGTCGCACGCCAACGTGGATGCGGAGGAGACCGATCGGCGGCGCCAGAGCTCGGAGGACATCAGCAAGCGGCTTCGGTTATCCGATCCACAGGGCTTCATCTACATGCCGGACGAGTAGCCATCGCCGTGCTGCAGCCAACCGAATGATCTCGGTGTTTGCCGCCGTACGTCGGCCGGCGGTGGTTGGGGTCCTGATCGTCACCACCGCCTGTTACTCCTGGCAAGACACCGAGATCACGCGACTCACGAGCGAGGATCGGCTCGAGCGCGCGCGAATCGAGTTGCGTGACGGCACCCGCCACGTGCTCTGGGAGCCGCGGATCATTCAGGGCGACAGCGTGTTCGGGTATGCCGAAGCCGCGGACAGCGCTGCCTGGGCCAGGCCGGCTGCCGACGTGCGGGCCGTGCAGGTCCGGGGAGTCGATCCGATTATCACTTCGGGGGTCGTGGTTGGGGTGATGACGGTTGGGTTGGTGCTCGCATGCACATCCACGGGGTGTTCGCCGTTCTGATCAGTAGGTGCCGCACCGCTTCTTCCGGTCCCCGCCATCCGCACTCAACTGGTTTCGCGCGCGTCCGTTTGGTTGCCTGACACGATCGATCCGCTGCGATCCTGCGTGAGCGACCGGAAGGGCCGGTCGCGCCTTTCTTCGACCGCTCGTCCGTGCCGACACGCAGCTGCCAACGACATCCGTTCAATCCTGCCGGCGCGGCACCGTCGCTCGCGGCGGCAGAGCGCGTGCTGCGCGAGCATTGGGGCTATCGAGGATTTCGACACGTACAGCGTCGCGTGGTCGTGGCGGCGCTGCAGGGGCGTGACTGCCTCGCCGTGCTCCCAACGGGGGGAGGGAAGTCCCTGTGTTATCAGGTTCCAGCGCTCGTGCTGCCGGGACTGTCGATCGTCGTCTCGCCGCTCATCTCCCTCATGGAGGACCAAGTCGGGGGTCTGCGTGCCCGCGGCGTGCGGGCGGGGTTGCTGAGCAGCACACTCGACCAAACTGCCAGAGCACGCACCCTCGCGGATGCCCGCGCGGGGCGAATCGCATTGCTCTATGCGGCTCCGGAGCGCCTCGGCCGACTCGTGACGGAACTGCGCGGTGTCACGATCGCGCGCCTCGCGATTGACGAAGCGCATTGCATCAGCGAGTGGGGGCACGACTTCCGACCCCACTATCGGGCGATCGGCAGGCACCGCCGCGCACTCGGAACGCCGCCGACGCTTGCTCTCACCGGAACCGCGACGCCACGAACGCGCGCCGATATGCTCGATGTCCTCCGGCTGCGCCGCCCGGTTTCGGTGCTGTGTTCCTTTGACCGTCCAAACCTGTTCTTTGCGGCGACGCCAGTGCGGAGTGAGGCAGAACGACTCCAACGGACATTACAGTTACTTCGCTCCACCACCGCGACCGCCATCGTATACGTCCCGACCCGGAACCGAACCGACGGCGTTGCTTCGGTCCTGCGGCGTTGGGGGATTCCGGCGCTGCCGTATCACGCCGGCCTGCCTGCGCGTGCCCGAACCGATCTTCTGGAGCGCTTCGTCGACGGGCGCTGTCGCGTCATGGTCGCGACGAACGCCTTTGGAATGGGGATCGACAAGCCGGACGTGCGACTGGTCCTGCACCTCGGGGTGCCGCCACGACCGGAGGCCTACGTGCAAGAAGCCGGGCGGGCGGGACGGGACGGCAAACCGGCGCAGTGCCTCATGCTGTGGACCAAGGGCGATCTCGTCCTGGCGCGAGCGCTTGCAATTGGCCGGGGAAGGCGGAAAGACGGTGATTACCGGGCTCGCCAAACGGGGCTGGATGCGATGCACCGGTACGTGCACGCCGTCACCTGCCGGCGCCGCGTGCTCATGCGGTACCTGGGTGAGGAGGGCGTCCGGTGCTCCGGATGCGATCGCTGCCGCCTCCAAACGCGTTCCGACGCCATTCGCCACCCGTTGCGCGTGTCCACACCTGTGGACTATCCGACACTTGAATAGGGTCCACCGTGATGCGGCGGGAAAGCTCGGTCGTTCCTAACTCGTTGTGAGACTGTGTCTTGACGATCGAGAAACCGCTGGCACGGGTCTTTCGTCATGGAGTCGTAGAAAAACACTGCGGCTTGCTGAGCCATCTTGCCGCCAGGCAAGACACACCTCGTCTGGAGGGGACGAGCGGGACCACGCTAGCCCGAGCTCAGCAGCCGCAGCGTCTTTCTCCGCTCCCCGTCCTTCATCGGTCCGCCGCGCGGCGCGGCTCTCGCCGCGACAACACTCTTACACGTTCATTTATGGGTCGGGCTGCGTTGCAACGGCGCCGATGACGCCCTGTTGGCACGATGACTAGTCGCGGGCATTGGGGTGTTTCGGTCGCTCCCCGAGCTTTCGCCACCTCGGCTTGGTGCCTAACTTCCGACTTGGACAACTATTGCGGGGGATGCGGTGCGACGAGGAATCAGAGTTGCCCTGAGCATCCTGGCGCTACTGCCGGCCGGCGCAGCAGCGCAGGAGTTGGTCTACCGAATTCCGGTCACCGGCACGATCGAGCTCGGGCTCGCGCCGTACATCACACGGGTGCTCGCGGAAGCGGAGGCGGAGGGTGCGCGTGCGGCGATTCTCGACGTCAACACGTTGGGCGGTCGGGTCGACGCGGCACTTGCGATCGTCGACGCCGTGAGCGCGACACAGATTCCCGTCTATGCCTTGGTCGACCCCCGCGCCATTTCGGCGGGGGCACTGATCTCCGTCTCGGCGGACTCCGTCTTCATGGTGGCGGACGCGCTGATCGGTGCATCGACGGTGGTCACGGGCGGTGCAGAGAAGGCGTCCGAGAAGGCCCAGAGCGTCATGCGCGCGCAGTACCGCGCGATCGCCGAGCGGCGAGGGATCGATCCGCGCATCGGCGAGGCCATGGTGGATGAGGAGATCGCCATCGACGGGATCGTCGCGGCGGGCAAGTTGCTTACCATGACCACCGACGAAGCGGTGGCCGTCGGATACGCCGTCGAGATCGCGAGCTTCGAGGAGATGTTGGAGGTGCTGGGGCTCGAGGAAGCCGAGGTGGTGACCGCCAGCGTGAACTGGGCAGAATCGCTGGTGCGCTTTCTGTCGCATCCGATCGTCGCGCCGCTCCTCTTGTCCATCGGGACGTTGGGGATCCTGATCGAGATCAAGACGCCCTCGTTCGGGCTTGCCGGTGCTGTCGGGATTGCGTCGCTGGCGGCGTTCTTCGGAAGCCACTACATCGTGGGGCTCGCGGGGATGGAGGAGATCCTCTTGTTGGTCGCCGGGTTCATCGCACTGGGGGTCGAGGTCTTCCTCATCCCGGGCTTCGGCATTGCGGGCGTCGTGGCGTTCCTGTGTATCGGCTCGTCCATCTTCCTCGCGCTGATCGGCAACCTGCCCACGTGGAGCGATGTCACGCGGGCCAGCGGGATCATCTTCACGGCGGGACTCATCGTCATTGCCGCCGTGTACGTGATCGTACGGCAACTGCCCGCGCGCCAGGGGCTGCGCGGCATCTTCCTCCGCACGGCGACGTCCAAGTCTGAAGGGTACGTTGCGGGGACGGCGCGGGAGGATCTGGTTGGGCACGAGGGCGTCGCCATCACCGATCTGCGACCTGCCGGCACGATCAAGGTCGACGGCGAGCGCCTCGATGTCGTCTCGGACGTCGGCTTCGTGGCAAAAGGTCGCAAGGTGCGGATTATTCGAACGGAAACGTATCGGCACGTGGTAGAGCCTGCAGACGAACCTGCAGGCGCCTGACGGTTTTACGGGAGACGGGACATGAACGATTTGTCGCAGTTTGGGTCGGTGGTGGCTGTGGTCGGGCTCATCGGGGCGATCATCTTCTTCGCCCTGCTGTTCAACTTCATTCCGGTGCGGTTGTGGATCGAGGCGTTGGCCGCCGGTGTGCGGATCGGCTTACTCAACTTGGTCGGCATGCGGCTGCGGAAGGTGAATCCTGCAGCGGTCGTGCGCCCGCTGATCAACGCCACCAAGGCGGGCCTGACGTTACTGGTCGACCAGCTCGAAGCGCACTACCTGGCCGGCGGGAACGTCGACCGCGTTGTGAAGGCCCTCATCTCGGCCGACAAGGCGGGGATCGAGTTGGGTTTCCAGCGTGCGGCCGCGATTGACCTCGCGGGTCGGGATGTCCTCGAGGCCGTGCAGGTGTCGGTGAATCCCAAGGTCATTCAGACGCCGAAGGTCGCCGCCATGGCGAAGGACGGGATCCAGTTGATCGCGATCGCGCGGGTCACGGTCCGCGCGAACATCAACCGACTCGTCGGTGGTGCGGGCGAGGAGACGATCCTCGCGCGTGTCGGTGAGGGTATCGTGTCGACCATCGGTTCCTCGCAGTCGCACAAGGCGGTGCTCGAGAATCCGGACAACATCTCGAAGACGGTATTGTCCAAGGGGCTCGACAGCGGCACGGCGTTCGAGATCCTGTCCATCGACATCGCGGATGTGGACGTCGGCAAGAACATCGGCGCGGAGTTGCAGACCGACCAGGCCGAGGCGGACAAGCGCATCGCGCAGGCCAAGGCGGAGGAGCGTCGGGCGATGGCCGTGGCGCACGAGCAGGAAATGAAGGCGAGTGTGCAGGAGATGCGCGCGCGCGTGGTCGAGGCCGAGGCGCAGGTGCCGCTCGCCATGGCCGACGCGTTCCGGGCCGGCAATCTCGGCATCATGGATTACGTGAAGTATCGGAACGTGGAGAGCGACACCGAGATGCGTCGCAGTATCGCCAAGGGCGAAGAGAAGTCGGGGCAGTAGCGACCCATGGAAGATCTGTTCGGGATCATCATCTTCGCCGCCATCTTCTTGCTGTCGATGTTGGGGAAGAAGAAGCCCAAGTCGGGGCAGGCGACGCGGGCCCGGGCGCAGCAGCGCCCACGGCCGCGACCGCCGATCACGCCGCGATCGGCGCCGGCCAAACCACTCGATGCCCCAGCGAGGCCACAGGGGCTTACGGGATTCCTCGAAATGCTCCAGGGGCAACTGGAGCAGCAACTGCCCGAGCACGCCGACGCGGGCAGGGTCGTGTCCATCGAGCCGGTGCACGCCGAGGATGCCCGGCCGCTGGATGCGGCGAGTCACGAGGCGTTCCACGAACAGTACGTGGAGCCACTGCCGCCGGTGGGGCACGGCGTCACCGTGCCGCACCGGTACCGGCTCACGCCCCGCACGGCGCGCGAGGCGGTGGTCTGGACCGCGATATTCTCCAAACCCAAAGGACTCGAGTGAGCACGGCGCCGCGACGGCGCGGCGCCGCTCCACCGTTTCTGCCATGATCGATCTTCCGTATCTGACAGACGAGCACCACCAGGTGCGAGACATGGTACGCGACTTCGCCGAGCGCGAAATCGCGCCGATCGCGCGCGAGCACGACCGGGACGCCGTGTTCCCGTGGGCCACGGTCAAGCAGATGGGGGAGCTGGGACTCATGGGTGCGCCGTGGTCCGTTGAACTCGGCGGGTCGGGCATGGATTACCTGGCCTACATCATCATCGTCGAGGAGCTGGCACGCATCGACGCGAGCCATGCCATCACCGTGTCTGCGCACACGACCTTGGGGACCTCGCCGATCATGTACTTCGGGTCCGACGAGCAGCGTGAGCGCTACGTGCCGCTGTTGGCCGGCGGGCGTGTTCTCGGGGGCTTTGGGCTCACCGAGCCCGGGGCCGGTTCGGATGCCGGGGGGACGCGAACCGTCGCAGAGGACCGTGGCGACCATTATGTGCTGAACGGATCGAAGATCTTCATCACCCACGCCGGTGTCGGTGAGATCTTCGTAGTGACGGCCCGGACGGATCCCAAGCAGGAATCGGGAAGTGGAGGGATCACGTCCTTCATCGTGACGAAGGACACGGTGGACGTGGCCACGTGCCGGGACATCGGTATCGGCCACGACGACGACCTCCCGAAACTGGAGGGGGTGCGCGCGGGCAAGAAGGAGGACAAGCTTGGTTGGCGCGCGTCCGACACGCGAGAGCTGATTCTCGAGGACGCCGTCGTGCCCAAGGAGAACGTGCTGGGTGAGGAAGGGCGTGGGTTCGTGAACTTCCTCAAGACGCTCGACGACGGCCGGATCGGCGTGGGGGCGCTCTCGCTGGGTCTTGCGGAAGGTGCGCTGGCGGAGTGCGTGAAATACACAGGCGAGCGGGAACAGTTCGGCCGGCCCATCGCCTCGTTTCAGGGTGTGCACTTCAGCATCGCCGACATGGCAACCGAGATTGCCGCGGCGCGGCACCTGGTCTATCACGCCGCCTGGCTGCGACAGAACGGCAAGCGCTTCAAACGCGAGGCGGCCATGGCCAAGTTGTTCGCCTCGGAGGTCGCCACGCGGACGACGATCAAGGCCGTGCAGCTGCACGGCGGATACGGGTACACGACCGATTATCCGGTCGAGCGCATGATGCGCGACTCCAAGGTTGGGGAGATTGGCGAGGGGACGTCCGAGATTCAGCGGATCGTGATTGCTCGGGAACTCCTCGGTGACCTGGTCGCCGTCACAGGGTAGGGGAACGGCAAGTGAACGGGCAACGGGTGGATTTCACGAGCTTCGTCGCGAGCCTCGGCGCCGGCGCGGCTGCGGCTCTCCAGCAGGTGGACGACCTGCGCAAGGGAACTGCGGCTTCCGATGGCGCCGAAGGGCAGTCGCCGCCCAATCCGCAGCAGGTGGAGGAGCAGGTGCAGACGGCCCTGGCGGCCGCGCGGCAGCTCATCGACACCCTGACGCTCCTGGAGGAGAAGACCCAGGGCAACCTCACGAGCGCGGAGTTGGAGACCCTCCGGAACACCCTCACCCACCTGCGTGTTGCCTATGTGAAGACGGCAACACCGGGTAACTGACGGGCAATCGGGTATCTCGAGCAGTCGTTCGCCCGTTGACGTAAGTGGTATTCCTGTCTATAGTTACAGCATCATGCTACGAAGACGGTTCAGCTTCGAGTCAGGGGGAAGCATCGCGCTCCCGAATCCGGGTATCGTGGGACCCCAGCGTGGGTCCGGAGCGGTACGCGGTCGACGTGGACCGTCCGTGGACACCAGTCAGAGGACCGTGAGGACCGGAATGGCCGGCCTGGCGGTACGGAACATACGAGGGCTCGAGGCGTGCGGGGCTGCATACCCGTGTTGGGTTGGCGGCCGCGGCGCTCGGGCCGAGGTACGAGAAGTTGAAACGCGAAATCTTTATCAGCGGCGGCCCGCGCGAGACGCGCGTCGCCATTCTCGAAGACGATCGCCTCGTCGAAGTCCTGCATGACCGACCGGACATCCGTCGGACCGTAGGGAACATCTACCTCGGGAAGGTCGAGGCCGTCCTTCCCGGCATGCAGGCAGCGTTCGTGGACATCGGGGCCGCCAAGAGTGCGTTCCTGCACGCCTCGGACCTGATCGAGCCGGACGAGGACGAGGACGAGGACGGACGCAACGGCGGTCGGAATGGCGGCCGGAACGGGCGTCGACTCCCCAACATCCAGGATCACGTGCGCCGGGGCGAATCGCTCCTGGTGCAGGTCACCAAGGAACCGATCAGCACGAAGGGACCGCGCGTCACGCGCCAGGTCTCGCTGGCCGGCCGGTTCCTCGTCTACATGCCCTATGCATCGCGCGTCGGCGTGAGCCGGAAGATCGATTCCCGCGAGGAGCGGGCCCGCCTTCGGGAGATGGTGGGCAAGCTCCTCCCGAACGACTCCGGCGGCGTCATCGTGCGGACGGTGGCCGAGGAGATGACCGAAGACAAGGTCAAGCGCGAGCTCAAGTCGCTCCGTGGCCAGTGGAAGAAGATCAAGCGCAAGGCGCACTTCGTGCGCCTCAAGGTTCCGTCGCTGGTCCATCGCGAGACGTCGCTCACCGGAGGGATCGTCCGCGACCTGTTCAGCGACAAGGTCGATCGTGTGACCGTCGACCAGAAGGAACTGTATCAGGAGATTCGCGACTACCTGCACGAGGTCGACCCGGACCTGATCGAGCGCGTGACCCACTACACGAAGGGCGTGCCGATCTTCGACGAGTTCGACATCGAGGGCGAAATCCAAAGCCTCTACGATCGGCGGGTCGATCTCCCCACGGGCGGGTACCTGATCATCGAGCCGACGGAAGCCCTCGTCTCGATCGACGTGAACACCGGGCGGTATACCGGCCAGAAGGATCCGGAAAAGACGATCCTCCGCACGAATCTCGAGGCGGCGCGGGAGATCGCGCGGCAAGTGCGCCTGCGCGATCTCGGCGGGATCATCGTCATCGACTTCATCGACATGGATTCGCAGGGCAACCGGGACAAGGTCCTGCACGAGCTGCGAAGCCACTTGGGGCGGGACCGCGCGCGTACGCGAGCGTTCCAGGTATCTCCCTTGGGACTCATCGAGATGACGCGGCAGCGGGTGCGCCCGTCGCTGATGGACACCATGGCGGGCGCCTGCCCGGCATGTGGCGGTGAGGGGCACGTGTTCCGTCCAGGCGTGGTCGTTCGGCGCCTCGAGCGGGCGCTCCGGCGGGCCGCGGCAGAGAAGAAGGAGAAGCGGCTGACCGTTCGCCTGCATCCCGAGGTGGCGCTCTACCTCATGGAGGAAGAGCCCAAGTTCATGAAGGCGATCGGTCGGGAACTGCAGGTCGATCTCGAGCTGCGGGACGATCCGATCATCCGCATCGACGAGTACCGGCTGGTCGCCCAGCCGGCGGGCAGAGACGTGACCGACCGGTATGCAGTCGCCTGATGAGGGCCTCCGTGGGGCCGGTCGAGGTCCTTGACCCAAGTGCCGCCCCCCGCTAAAGTTATCGGTCTATGACGTACGCGATTTTCAAGGCCGCCGGCCAGCAATTCCGCGCCGAAGCGGAACGGGTCGTCCGGGTCCCCAAGCTCGACGGGGAGCCGGGGGCCGAGGTGACGTTCGACGAGGTCCTGCTGACGTCGGACGGCGAGAAGGTGAAGGCCGGGCAGCCCACGGTGAAGGGGGCCAAGGTCACGGCCGAGATCGTCCGCCACGGTCGCGACAAGAAGATCGTCGTGTTCCGGTTCAAGCGTCGGAAGAACTACCGGAAGAAGACGGGACACCGGCAGGATTTCACCGAGATCAAGATCACCGGCGTGAAGGCGTAGCAGGGAGTTACTCGATGGCTCACAAGAAGGGTGTCGGCTCCAGCCGCAACGGGCGCGACTCGCAGCCCAAGTTCCTCGGCGTCAAGCGATACGGCGGCGAGGAAGTCCGCGCCGGCAATATCCTGGTCCGGCAGCGAGGCACCAAGTTTCATCCGGGCAACAACGTGCGGCGCGCGAAGGACGACACCCTGTTCGCGCTCATCGACGGCGTCGTGAAGTTCGAGCCCAAGGACAAGCGCCGGCTCAAGGTGAGTGTCTATCCTGCGGAGGCTCTGGCCTCCTGACTCGTCCCCTCCGACGGTCATGACACGCGGGGCGCATCCCATAGGATGCGCCCCGCGGTCGTTTGACGGAGTTTCGTCGCGCGGTGCCTACTGCACCAATTCGAACGCGATCGGCTGGCCGACAATCTCGAGCTTGACGATGCGCCGCGGCGTCTCCGTGCTGAGGTAGAAGGTCAGGGGCGCCTCACCGCCCGTCACCTGCACCCGAAGCGCCTGGAACGTGCCGGCGGGGACGGTCACCTCCTGCACCCCGTCTGGGGTGAACGTCAATTGGCCGGCGGTGCCCTGTCCGCCTCGGAAGACATTGATGGTCACTTCCTCGCCATCCGCGAGCGGCAGTGCGGGGAGCAAGGCCTGGATGGCATTGTCGTCGATGATGCCGTCGATGACGTCGGTGTCGACGTCGATCGTCTTGACGGTGCCTGTCGGCTCCGGCGTTTGGGCTTGCCCCGACACTCGGCCATCCGCGTAATCGAGGTCGGTCACGGCCTTCATGCCCTGCATCGATACCGTCTGGTCGACCGAGACCATCGTCAACGGCTCGAGCTGCATGGCGACCTGGCTGTTCTGGGTCATGCCCATCACGGTGATGGCGACGTGCTCGCTGTAGTAGACCGTTCCGTCCTCACCGAAGGACAGGTCGGTCACCTGATATACGATGGCGTTCCCCTGGGCGAGCATCTGGAAAGAGTCCCGGCGGGCGACAACCTGGTCGAGATCCAGTGCGAGTGCCACCGCTCGTGGTGCCAGGTCCTCGAGCGTGAGGGGATCGCCCTCGACGTCGATCATCCGGACGGATGCGACGCGGGTCAGCGTCGGGTAGAGCGCCGGGCCGTCACCCACGACGATGATCACTGCGGAATCCGGATCGATGATGGTACGGAAGGCTCGGTTTACTTCGCCACCCGATACGGCGTCGAGTCGCTCGCGGTATGATCGGAGATACTCCTCACCCAGTCCGAGGAGCCTGACATTCGCGACCTGCGATGCGATGGCCTGTGGCGTTTCGATCTGGAGGGGAAATATCCCGACCATGAATCCCTTGGCCCGCGCGAGTTCGTCTGCGTCAATCGCCGCCGTTCGCGCCAAGGTGATCTGGCGAAGGAGCTCGGCGAGCGCGCTGTCCGCAACCTCAGTTCGAACCTGTGTGTTCGCCCGCCAATACCCGATATCCGCGCGCCGGGCGAGTCGGGAGGCAGCGTCGTACGTCCACCCGTACTGTTCCCGCAACACCTGGTACAGCCGCGAGTCGGCGCCAAGTCCCACGAGCTTGTTGCCGACGACGGCAGCGTAGTACGCGGCGTGTCCGGCGGGAAGCGCCTGGCTGCCCACGAGGATGTTGGCCTGCTGCGAACCGGGTCGGTGAACGAGCAAGATGTCCGATGCACGAGCGGCAGGGGGCGCGGCGTATTCGCCGTCCGGCCGCGAGCCGCTCCATGCTCCGAACGCCCGTTCCGCTGCCGCCATTGCGGACTCCAGCGTAATGTCTCCCGCCAGGACCAGCAGGGTCCCGGCAGGCCGGAGGTACGCGGCCGCCCATTCGGCAACGTCCGCGCGGGTCATGGCCTCCACCGACGCCGCTGATGCTTGGCGGGCATAGGGATGCTCGCCGTACAGCTCCTGGAAGAAGTACCGGTCCGCGATGGCACTTGGATCGGCCTGTTGAACGCGCAATCCGGAGAGCATGCGCGTTTGGGCGAGGCTGAACTCGTCTTCAGGGAAGGTCGCGTTCAGGACCACATCGCTCATGAGATCGAACGCGAGCTGGGTGTGCTCTGTCAACACGGTTGTCGAAAGGAAGAGGAAATCCGTGCCGGCCCCGGCTGACAAACTCGCGCCGACTCCCTCGATCTCAGCCGCAATCTGATCGGCCGAGCGTCCCTCGGTGCCCTTGGTCAGGAGGTCGCTGACCATGTCCGCGAGGCCCGCCCGGTCGGCAGGGTCGTCCCGTGACCCGGCGCGCACGGCGAGCCGAATGCTGACGATCGGTAGCCGGTGATTCTCGACCAGGATGATCGTGAGCCCGTTGTCCAGCGCCGCTTCCTGGAATGGAGGGAACGCAAGCGGCTTCAACTCGGCCGGTGGCGGCGGCTCAGTCGGAAACTGGGCGCGGATGGGACCCACGCCGAATACCGTCAGGGCAACGAGGCCAATCAGGCCACGCCCTCCGGTCCCCATCGTCGCGCAGTTCATGGGGTACCTCCTTCCTCGCCGGTGTCCGGCACGATGATGAGCGTCACCGCGTTCTCGCGGGTCAGGTACGTCTTGGCAACCCGCTGGATGTCGTCGAGGGTGACCGCAAGATACGCCTCGATATCCGTGTTGATCTCGTCGATCGAGTCGTGGTAGAGCGCGTAGTGCTGGAGTGACGAGGCCATGCCGGCAGCCGTCTGCCTCCCGAAGATCATGCCGCTCCGCATGAGGTTCTTCGCCTTCTCCAGCTCCTCGGCCGCGACACCCTCGTCGCGCACGCGCGCGATCTCGTCGAAGAGGTGCGTCTCGAGTTGGTCGGCGGGCACTCCTTGGTTGGCGATCGTGATCACGTAGAGGACGCCGTGCTCGAGTCGCGAATCCACGCCCATGCTCGCCTGGAGGGCGACCTTGCCGTCGCGCACGAGGGCGCGATTGATGCGCGAACTCTCACCGGAGCCCACGATGCTGCTCAGCAAGGATATCGCCGGACTGTCGGCGTCGTTGTGCGGGGGGATGAGGAACGCCACCAGGACCGCCGGCAAGTTGGCCAACCGGTCCGGGATCGTACGTCGCTGGCCGAAACTGCCGTAGGTCACGTCGCACGCAGGTGGAGGCGGAGGTTCGTCGCCCCTTGGGATGTCACCGAAGTAGTCCTCGATCAGCGCCTTGATCTCCGCCATCTCGAAGTCACCGACGATGGTGAGGATCGCATTGTTGGGCGCGTAGTACTGACGGAAGAAGGCTTGAACGTCCGCGGTTTCCGCTGCATTGAGATCGTCCATGGACCCGATTGGATTGTGGGCATAACCGAAGCACGTCGCCGAGTCATACGGCGCCGCAAACAGATCCATGAATCCGAGCATGTATGGCTGGTTCTCGACCCGCATGCGCCGTTCTTCTTTGACGACCTCCCGCTGATTCTCGAAGTTCTCGTCCGTCACGGCGAGCGAGCGCATCCGGTCGGCCTCGAGCCAGAGGGCGAGCGTGAGATGGTTGCTGGGGAGGCTTTCGAAGTACGCGGTGCGGTCTTCGTTCGTCGTGCCGTTGTTGATTCCGCCGACCCCCTCCAGCAACTTGTTGAACTCGCCTTTGGCGACGTTGGCGGATCCTTGAAACATCATGTGTTCGAACAAATGGGCGAATCCGGTGCGTCCACGGACCTCGTCGCGGCTTCCCACCCGAAACCAGATGTTGACCTCGGCGACGGCAGAGGAGTGGTCTTCGGAGAGAATGACCGTGAGGCCGTTCGGGAGGGTGTAGGATTCGTATTCGTATGCCTGTTGGGCAGCCAGAGACGGCGCAAGACCTGCCGTCGCCAACAGCGCACAGGCTGCAACGCGTAGCATGGATGACCTCCCGTGAGGGCAGGATGCGTGAAATGCCTGGGAAAGCGTACGCCGCGGGGATTACCGTGTCAAACGGCGATCACGGGCGGTCGGAGTGGGTGCGCCGACCCGGGTGTGCGCCCCGCAATCCGTCGGCCGGCAGCATGGCCTTCAGCGTCGTGAGCACCTCGGTGAACGACGCGTGGCGTTTGTCGCGTTCCTTCTCAAGCGCCCGATGGACGAGGTCCCGCAGGGGTTCCGGGAGGCCAGGACGGCGCGTTCCCAGGTTCTCGGGCTTGGCGATCAAATGCTGGTGCAGTACCTCGTGGATCGAGTCGCCGGTGAAGGGAGGGGTACCGGTCAGCATCTCGTACGCCAGAATGCCCCAGTTGTAGATGTCGGTCCGGTGATCGAGGTCGCTCTGGCCGGAGGCCTGTTCGGGACTGAGGTACTGCGGGGAGCCGATGACCTCGCCTGTGCCGGTGAGGGTCCCACCCTTCGGCGCCAACGCGCGCGCCAAGCCGAAGTCGAGCACGAGGGCCTTGCCGCCGTCGAGCATCACGTTGGATGGCTTGATATCCCGGTGAATCACTCCACGCTCGTGGGCGTGCGCGAGGGCGGCGGCGATGTCGCGCATGAGGCGAAGGGCCGCGAGCACCTCGAGGGGGCCGTCGTGTTTGCGGAGGTGCTCCTTGAGCGTCACCCCTTTCACGCGCGGCATGGCGTAGTAGACCATGTCCCCGCGCTCGGCCGCGAAGAAGACCGGCAGGATGTTGGGGTGGTCGAGTTTGGATGCGAGGCGGATCTCCCGCTTGAATCGTTCGACGAGCTCGTGGGAGACCATCAGCTCGGGCCGCATGACCTTGATAGCCAGGTGACGTGAGGCCATGCGGTCGCGGACCAGGTAGACCACGGCAAATCCGCCACTGCCGAGTTCGCTCAGGACCTCGTAATCCTCGCCAAGCGCATCGCGGAGCTGTTCGACAAACGAGCGCTTGTCGGCAACGAGGCGGGTGCCACAGCGTGCGCAGAACTTGGCACCGGCCGGAAGGCCGGTGCCGCAGCGCGGGCAGAACGGGCCCGGGGCAGGGGATTTGGGGGATGCCATTCCGCTGATCATGCGCGGTTCGGCGGTGGCGTCAAGGGGAAGCAGCCCAAAGAGAAGCGGCGGGCCGATTGCTCGGCCCGCCGCCAGTTACGTCGTCGCGCGCGAGAACCCGCTATCGGCGCGAGCCTAAGGGTTGCGTTTCAATGTCGGGTGCCTCCCTCGGTCGCGGCGACGGCGGTGGTGCAGCCGGCTGACCGCCTGCCGACGGCGCGGGAGTGCGGCCGTACCAGTCCGCCGACGTTGCAGCGCCGTCAACAAGTGGACTCCGCTGCCCACTCGGCGCTGCGATCGGGGCAGCCATTACACGCGCGTTTGGCAAGAGCCTATCCAGTTCATCGCCCTCCAGGAAGATCCCGTCGGTACCGATCGCCACAAGCTCCGGAGGTGCCGCTCCCACGGGTTCTCGCCACGCAAAAAAGAAGTTGGCAATGCGACCCGCAGTGAACGTCGTTGCCGTTCCCGGGAAGGTGTTGGGCAATACCCCACTCC
>JBDHJO010000035.1:0-19713 GCA_039586875.1 Gemmatimonadota bacterium
CTGGTGATCAGGATGCGCTCACCGTCGGGGTCGATCGAGAAGGACGGGTGGTAAGTCTCGATACTGTAGCCGGGGGCCGGGAAGAGCACCTCCTGCTGGCCGACCGAAACCGTGTCGCGGCCGCTGATACTCGCAGCGGCGAGGGTCCCCACACCGTCGAGGAAGTACAATCGCGACCCATCGGGTGCCCACACCGGGCTCGAGCCGCCACGCACCGAGACCTGCCAGCGGGACTCCTGGGTGTTTGGGAACGGCACGACGAAGATCTCGGGCTGACCGGATTCGGTCGATACGTAGGCCAGCAGACGGTCGTCAGGCGACAGCGCCGGTGCGTACTCGTCGGCCGGGGTCGCAACCAGCGGTTGCGCGGCGGTATCGACCCCGACTCGTTGGCCGACGATGTCCCTGACACCGTCCGTGCCACCGACCCGGGCGACGAGCCACCGCCCGTCGTGTGACCACAGGATCTCCTCCACGCCGAGCGGATGCTCGAACAGTACTTCATCCTGGCCGCCTCCGTCCGCGCGCCGGGCGACGGCACGCTTCGGCCCGACCGCACCCGGACGGTTCGAGACGTAGGCGACCCGTCGCTCGTCGGGCGACCACACCGGGCGTTCGTTGACTTCCCCCTCGAAGGACAGGCGCGATGCCGGTCCCCGGTCCAGGATCTTGACCCAGATGTCCTGCGTCCCGCCCATCGACAGCGCAACGGCGGCCCGATCTCCGCTCGGCGAGAGGGCCGGTGACCCAAGGAAACCGGTCCACCCGGTGTCGACATCCTCGGCCAGGCCGCGCCAGTCCACCCACGCGAGCTGCAGTTCGCCGCCACCGCCCTGCCGGTAGAGAAGGGAGCCGGACGTCGAGATTTCCATCTCCGGCACGATGCGGATCTGCATGCGTACCCCTTCGGCCACCGGAACGGCAGGACCGGTGATGGCGGCACGGTCGACGTCGAAGGGCGCGGCAAATACCGCACCGTCACGGTCGGCATAGGCGATGTGACCTGTCGGGAGATACCACGACCGGGCGGCATCCTCGATCAGCACGGTCTCCGCGCCGTCGGCAAGGTCGACGGCCATTATCTCCATGGTCCCGCACGAGGGACTGCAGCGTGTAACGAGCGCCTTCTTCGAACCGGGCAAGCCGTCCGGGAAGAAGTAGCCGCCCTGTCCGCTGTCCACGGTGACCACCGCGCTCGGCTCACCCCCGGCTGACGGCATCCGGTAGAGCCCCCAATTGCCGTGGACAAACAGGATCGTGCCGTCGTCCAACCAGGCCGTGCCTGGGAGCGTGCTGTTCGCCGAGTCCACCAGCGTGATGGGGGACCCTCCCGTCACCGGGACCTTCCGCAGCCGCTGGTCCGCGCCGAACGCGATCCATCGGCCGTCCGGCGAGAAACGGGGGCTCATTGCTCCGTCGGTGCCTCCCAGCGGCACCGGATCCAGCCGGTCCATGCTCCTCAGCCAGAGCTGTCGACCCCGGTCGCCGGGGCCCACGAACACGTACTGTTGGCCGTCCGGCGAGACGTCGAGCGGCGATCCGAAGATCGGGGGGATCCCGTACTCCGGGGCCACGGCCAGCTCGAAGCGCTGTACCGGCGAAGGGGGCTTCTGCAGAGCCTGAAACCAGCCGACCGCCCCAACCCCGATAGCCAGAACGACCGCCGCGGCAAGTGCCAGCTTCAGCGGATCGCGCGATCGCGCGTGCTGCGTGGGTGCCACCGGCGCTGCCGTTTGGGCCAGCTGGACGGACCCGGGCCTTGTGAGTGCCTCGGCAAAGGCCGAGGCCGTCGTGAAACGATCGGCCGGTAGCTTGTTCAAAGCCTTGGCGATCACCGCAGCGACATGGGCCGGCACGGTCTCGCGCAACGCGGTGACCGGTGGGGCCTTCTCCGTGATCACCTTCGCGACAATCGCCTGCGCGGTCGACCCGGTGTACGGCGGGTCGCCCGTGAGCATTTCGTACAGCATGGCGCCAAGGGAGTACACGTCGCTCCGCGCATCCAACTCGCGATCCCCCATCGCCTGCTCGGGGCTCATATAGTGCGGCGTCCCGATCGAGAGCCCCGTCTCCGTAAGGCGGCTTCCCCCCGCGTGGCTCACGGCCAGCGCGATCCCGAAATCGGCGATCAGCGGCTGTCCGTCGTGGATCAGGACGTTCTCAGGCTTGATGTCGCGATGGATCACACCCTGCCGATGCGCGTAGTCCAGCGCGCTCGCCACGCCCTTTGCCAACGCGATGGCGTCTTCGATATCCAACTGCTTCTCGTGGTCCAACTTGTCACGGAGCGTCTGGCCCTCGACGTACGGCATCACGTAGTACAGGAACGTCTCGGCCTCACCGGAATCGTGCAGCGGCAGGATGTGCGGGTGCTGGAGGTTGGCCGTGACCTTGATCTCGGCCAGAAACCGCTCGGCGCCGATCACCGCGGCTAACTCCGGCCGCAGCACCTTGAGCGCCACCTTGCGATCGTGCTTCACATCGTGCGCGAGATAGACGGTGGCCATTCCGCCCGCGCCGAGCTCGCGTTCGACGACGTAGCGATCGGCGATCGCAACTTTGAGTCTTTCGGTAATCCCAGCCATGACTCGAAACGATCCTTGGGCCCAGGGGACGCCAGGGCCGGACAGAGCCTTTCACCGCCACTGCCCGCAGTTAGCCAGCTGTATGCCATCGCTCTGCCGCGCCGTCGAGGGGACGGGCGCTGCAGTGACGAGGGCCATGATGTTTGCGGAAATACCGATAAAAGGTATAGGTTTTAAGCTTGGCTGGCTAGGCGCAGCTCCCGCATTTCGTTAACCAGAGCAACGAGGATACATGTCTCATCGGACCATCGCCCTGTCCGTCGCCGGCCTCGTGGCCAGCATCGCGTTCGCCGGTTCAGCGGTCGCACAAGAACAGGCCGACGCAGCACCAACTGTCGACCCAGAGATTGCCGGGGCCGTGGCCCCCCTGCCGGACCACCTGCGGAGCGGCGCGGCCGTCATGGGCTACCGTGATGGACACCTCGTGATGCTTCGTGAGGGGACGAACGGCCTGATCTGCCTCGCGGACAAGGCCGACCAGGAAGGCTTCCACGCTGCGTGCTACCACAAGGACCTCGAGCCTTTCATGGCGCGCGGCCGAGCACTCACGGCCGAGGGGCACGAGCGTCCGGCCAAAGACTCGGTGCGGCAAGCGGAGATCGAGGACGGAACGCTGCCGTTCCCGACGGAACCGCGAGCCCTCTACAATGTCTGGTCACAATACGAGTTCGACCCGACGCTCGGCGAGGCACCGGAATCGGGCAGGCTGCACGTGGTCTATACGCCGTACGCCACCGAGGAGTCCACGGGCTTCTCCGCGACGCCTGCGAACGACCGACCGTGGTTGATGTACTCCGGCAAGCCTTGGGCGCACCTCATGATCAGCGTCAAGTAGGCCAGTCCACTACCCGGTACAACTCGAGCGGGGGCTCCGGCATCACGGCGCCCCCGCTCACTCTTCCCAACGTCACCCGCGTTTCGTCACATGCCGACTGCCTGCCGTCGCCCGACTGACGATCGTAACTTCAACGGCGTAGCCTTATCCATGGCCAAGAATCGGGTGTTAGGTGACTGGTCTTCCCAATGACGGACGCTTAGCCGACGGCGGTGCTCCGGCGACAGTTCAGCGACTCCTCGACCACCTCCGCTCGCTGGGCATTGAGGCACCCATGGTGGAGCACCCCCGGGTCTTCACGGTCGACGAAGCCCGGGAACAGCGCGGTCACCTGCCGGGTCTCTTCACAAAGAGCCTGTTCCTGCGGGACCGGAAGGGAGCGATGTGGCTCGTCGTCTGCCTCGATGACCGCGCCGTGGATCTGCGGGATCTTCCACACAAGATTGGTGCGAAACCGCGACTCTCGTTCGGGAGCGCCGAACGGCTCATGAAGTTCTTGGGTGTGACGGCCGGCGCGGTGAGCCCACTTGCGCTGATCAACGACACCGGCGGCAAGGTGCGCGTCTACATCGACCGCGCCCTCCTGACCGGCGAGGTCATCAACCTCCATCCCCTGGACAACGCCAAGACGGTCACGATTGCCCACGACGACCTGCTGCGGTTTCTCGATGACGTCGGCCACCCTGCAGAGGTGCTCGACTTCGACTGACACCAAAGCTCAGGGCCGCAGCACTGCTGGAATCGGACGATCCTCATTCGGCAGTTCGTTCGTCACCGCCGCGATCTTCCAACCGTCGGGCCGTTCGGTCAGCAGGAAGATGTCCACGCCACGCTGACGCCGTTCGGAACCAGGAAACTGCGCTTCGTACAGCACCATGACCGAGGCCATCGTCCCCATCACCGTGGTGTGCGTCTTGAGGATCGTCTCCGAAAACCCGGTGGCCTCGACATTCGCGGCCTCCACAAACCGCAGCCAATCGCCGATGAACCCGTCGACATCGAACACCGTCGTTGCCGTCCTCGCTGTGCGCAGGACAATCACGGCCTCGGGAATGAACGTGGCCCGCACCCGATCCCAATCCGGCAGTGTGCCCGCATCGAATGTGACGAGATCGTAGAGTTCGTGCACGACCGCCTCTGCCCCATGCCCCGGCTCTGCAGCGGTCTGCGCCGAAAGTTCCGTGACCGAGGCCATCACACCCAGGGCCACGCATAGCACTCGAAGACTCCGGTTCATGCTCCCCTCCTTGCACAGGCTTCCACCCAGCGAGCACCAGCCCGCAACCGATGCGAAAGATACCGTGAGGGCACGTCGGACACCGGAGCCGGCCGCCCTTGCCCCTACGGCGCCGGCGGCTACAATCCGTGGCGTGGAGCAGGATCATCGTGCGGAGCGTACTTCGGGACGGGAGGAGCCATATCATGCACCACGCGATCACCGTGCTCGTTCTCTTGGCGACAGCCGGACTTGGGATACACTCGTCGCTGCAGATCGAGCGGACAACGCAGCCAGCACATACTGATGTGGAGCCCGTGACCGCCATCGCCGTCACCGATACCGCGAACCCGTTGCTCGAGACCTGGGACACGCCGTTTGGCGTGCCACCGTTCGATCGGATCGGGGACGAAGACTATCTGCCGGCTTTCCGGATGGCGATGGAGGAACACCGCGCAGAGATCGCAGCGATCGTCGGTACGCCGGTCGAACCGTCGTTCGCGAACACAATTGAGGCGTTCGAGCGAAGCGGGGCGGCGCTCGGGCGTGTGGCCAACGTGTTCTTCGCAGTCGAAGGGGCACACGGGAACGATGCCCTGCGTGAGGTTGCGCGAACGGTGGCGCCGGAGCTGGCTGCGCACCGCGACGACGTCATGCTGAACCGGACGCTGTACCTGCGGGTGAAAGCGGTCTTCGACGCGCGTGACGAATTGGACCTCACGCCGGAGCAAGACCGCCTGCTCGAGGAAACGCACAAGGCATTCGTGCGGCGCGGTGTCGGGCTCGAGACCGAACCCCAGAACCGGCTCCGTGCCATCAACGCCGAGTTGGCCGAGCTGTCGCAGCGCTTCGGACAGAACTTGCTCAAGGAAACGAACGCCTTCGAACTGCACGTCACCGACCGGGCGGACCTGGGCAAGCTGCCCGCAAGTCTCGTCGCGGCTGCAGCCGACGAAGCACGCCGCCGCGGACACGATTCGGGCTGGTCGTTTACGCTGCAGCGCCCCAGCATCAATCCGTTCCTCCAGTACTCGCCAAACCGAGAGATGCGGAAGAGGCTCTTCGTTGGGTATGAGATGCGTGGGGACAACGGCAACAGCGAGGACAACAGCGACATCCTCGAGCGGATGGCAGCGTTGCGTGCGGAGCGGGCGGCGTTGATGGGCTACGAGACGCATGCGCACTACCAACTGTCCGACGTGATGGCGGAGACACCCGAACGGGTGTACGAACTGCTGGACCGCATCTGGGCGCCGGCTCTCGCGGTGGCGAAGCAAGAACGCGATGCGCTTGCAGCGATGATGCGTGCGGACGGCATCGATGCATCGTTTGCCGGGTGGGACTGGCGGTATTACGCCGAGAAGGTGCGAAAGGCCCGGTACGATTTCGACGAGCTGGTGCTGCGCCCGTACTTCGAGGTCACCGCCGTGCGCGATGCCGCCTTCATGCTGGCCAATCGGCTCTTCGGGATCACGTTCACGGAACTGACCGATGTGCCGCGGTGGCATCCCGACCAACAGGTGTTCGAGGTCAGGGAGGCGGACGGTACGCATATCGGCGTCATGTACATGGACTTCTTTGCACGGGAGAGCAAGCAAGGCGGTGCCTGGATGAACGACCTCCGGGCGCAGTCACGCCTGGACGGTCGGGTGACGCCGATCGTGACGACGAACTTCAACTTCCCGCCGCCCACCGACACGGAGCCGTCTCTGCTGGCCTTCAACGAAGCGGAAACGCTCATGCATGAGTTCGGCCACGCCCTCCACGGGCTGTTGTCGGACGTCACGTACGAGTCCCTTTCCGGCACCAACGTCCCAAGAGACTTCGTGGAGTTCCCGTCGCAGATCATGGAGAAGTGGCTGGGCGAACCCGAGATGTTGCAGTCGTTCGCGAAGCACTATCGCACAGGCGAGGTCATTCCGGCCGAGCTCATCGAGAAGCTCGATGCAGCCGGGAAGTTCAACCAAGGCTTCGCGACCGTGGAATACCTGGCTGCGTCGTACCTCGACCTGGCCTGGCACACGCGCACGGTCGACGACCCACCCTGCGATCCCTGCGGTTTCGAGCAGGCGGAGATGGATCGGATCGGGCTGATCGACGAGATCATCCCGCGCTACCGTAGCACCTACTTCGCACACATCTTCTCGGGTGGCTACTCGGCGGGATACTACAGCTACATCTGGGCCGAGGTGCTCGACGCCGACGCCTTCGAGGCGTTCAAGGAACACGGGTTGTTCGACCAGGAGACCGCGCGCAAATACCGCGAGCATGTTCTGTCGAAGGGCGGCACGCGTCAGGGAATGGAGTTGTACGAGGCGTTCCGGGGTCGTCCACCGGCAATCGAATCGCTCCTCGAGACGCGCGGCCTCACGGGTACTGACTAACGGAGTCGAAGCACGGCGCCGGCGAGGCTGAGACGTGGCATCGAAGGCAAAGCGCTACTACGTCTACGTCATCAAGCTCTCCGGCGCCGTGCTCAATCACCGGAAGTTCCGGGACGCCAACCCGAATCACCATCCGCTCAAGGCCTGCGTGTACGTCGGGATGACGGGCACGAGCCCGAAAGAACGCTTCGAACAGCATCGCCGAGGGTACAAGTCCGGCAGGTATGTGCAGGAATACGGCGAGAAGCTGCTTCCGACTCTCTATGAGCGGTATAACCCGATGACCTATCGGGATGCGGTCGAGCGCGAGCGGTTGCTCGCGGCTCATCTCCGCCGCCAAGGATTTGCCGTCTGGCAGAACTGACCTCTCACGCCGCGGACAACTTCATGCAGTATTTCGGACCTGGCCCACATGATCCCATACAGGGAGTCACCATGCATCGCGCCATCGCGAGTATCCTTGCCGCACTCCTCGTGCCCGCCTCGGGCGCTGCACAGCACTCGGAGCTGAGCGCTCATCCGAGGGTGCAGGAGGCACTGCACCTGCTCGAGCTGTGGGTGGACGCACAGCTTGCCTACCAGGAGATCCCCGGTGCCTCGATGGCGGTCGTGCATGACCAGGACGTGCTGTGGACCCGGGGCTTCGGACTCGCCAACCGTGAAGCGCAGCTCCCTGCCACGCCGGAGACGATCTACTCGATCTGCTCCATCTCGAAGCTGTTCACGTCGGTGGGCGTCATGCGTCTGCGCGATGCCGGAACACTGCGTCTCGACGATTCGGTGCAGGCCCACCTGCCCTGGTTCGACCTCGGCGACCGGTACCCCGACGCGCCTCCAGTGACCGTCGCGGGCATGCTTACCCATTCATCGGGCCTCCCGCGGGAATCGGATCACCCCTACTGGTCCCCGCCCGACTTTCCCTTCCCCTCACCGACGGAGATCGCCGACGCGTTGTCGAACCAGCAGGAGCTCTATCCCGCCTTCGCGTACTGGCAATACTCGAACCTCGGTATGGCGCTGCTCGGTGAGATCATCGCAACTCGGTCGGGACAGGCGTACGACGCGTACATCCAAGCGTCGATCCTGGACCCACTGCAGATGGGGGCAACGACGCCAGAGATCCCCGTGGCATTGCGAGGGGAGCGGATGGCCCTTGGCTACACTGCGATGACCAGGTCCGGTGAGCGAGTGCCCGTTGGCCCGTTCACGGCGAAGGGCATCGCGGCTGCGGCAGGATTCGCATCCACAGTCGAAGACCTCGCGAAGTTCGCACAGTGGCAGTTCCGGGTTCTGTACCATGGCGCTGATGAGATTCTGTCCCGCAATACGCTGCGCGAGATGCACCGCGTGCACTGGACCGACCCGGACTGGGAGCGGCGGTGGGGGTTGGGATTCTCCACGTGGCGAACGAGGGAAACGACCTTCGTCGGCCATGGGGGTAGTTGCCCGGGTTACCGGTCCCATTTCGCGCTCGATCCCAAGGGGCGGGTCGCCACCATCTTCATGTCAAACGCCAACGGCGTGAGTTCGAGCGCGTTTACGAACCGGGCGCATCAGATCGTCGCATCGGCCATTGCGGCGGCCTTGGACTCGACAGTGACTGCGGAGGCGATCGACCCCCACCTGTCGCTCTACGCCGGCACCTATGACGAGTCCCCGTGGTGGGGCGAGTCCGCCGTGTTCCCCTGGGAGGGCAAACTCGCGCTCATGGGGCTGCCAACCGATGACCCGATTGATGAGCTCGTGCAGCTGGAGTGGATTGGCGACCATACGTTTCGCCGCATTCGTGACGACGGCGAGCTCGGCGAGGAGATCCGGTTCGAGGTAAGCCCCGATAGCACCGTGACCAGGATGTGGCGACACGGCAATTACTCGGACCGCTTACGGTAGATGTACCGCCTCGGTCGGGTGCTTGTTCATTCCGGCGCGTCAACCCTATGATTGTAGCCAGGACCTTTCTTCGACCCGGAGTGTCTATGCGTTCCCCTTTGCGCTCAGCCATCGTGCTCACGGCGGTCTCGGCATTCCTCGCGGGTTCCGCTGCAGCTCAATCGCCGAAAGAGATCTTCGACAACATGCTCGCCGAGTACGAGCGACGAATCGAGAACGTCGACAACTACACGGTCGTGCAGGAAATGATGGGTGTGGAAGCGGTCATGTACTACGAGAAGGAGATTGCCGACGGTCGCCCGGTCATGCGACTGCGGCAGAATTCGGTTGCCGGTATGACCACCGACGACGACGACGACACCTTCAGCGAGATGTACAAGATGGTGCCCGAGCTCGTTGCGCACGCGACCTACGCGGGACGCGACGACGTCGACGGCCATGTGGTCCACGTGATCGAGGTGGACAACCTCGACGAGATCGAGTTCGGCCAGGAGATGGGAGACGAAGACTTCACCCCGAAGCACGGGACGTTCTTCGTCGACACGGAGCTCTGGATCCCGCGCCGCATGGTGTTTACCGGTGAAGCGGAGACTGCGGACGGACCGCGTACGGTGACGAGCACGATCGACCTCCTGGACTACCGCGAGATCGAGGGCATGCTGCACCCGTTCACCACATCGATCCAGATCACGGGCATCGGCGCCATGGTCGACCCGGAGATGCGGGCGCAATACGAGGCGATGAAGAAACAGCTCGACGATATGCCCGAGGCGCAGCGAGCGATGGCCGAGCGGATGATGAAGGGACAGATAGAACAATTGGAGAAGATGATGGAAGGTGGCGACGACGCGATGACCGTCCAAACCACCGTCCGGGAGCTCCGCGTCAACCAGGGTCCGCCCAACTAGTCCCGTCCCCCGAGGTCGTGAATCGCGTGCCCCCAACCGATGCAATCCCGGTTGTCGTCGTTGGTGCGGGCCTCGCGGGCCTGACTGCAGCGCGACATCTGACCCGGGCGGGAATTCCCTGCACGGTATTGGAGGCAACTGACCGCGTCGGCGGTCGGGTGGCGACGGATGAGGTCGAGGGGTTCCTGCTCGACCGCGGGTTCCAGGTCTTTCTCGATCGGTATCCCGATGCCCGCGCGGAGCTGGACATCGACGCACTCGACCTCCGCGGATTCTATCCGGGCAGTCTCGTCCGGTATGGCCGACGCACCTACCGGATCGCCGATCCCTGGCGCGACCCCGTCGCGGGAGTGCGATCGCTCTTCACACCGATCTTCTCCGTGACGGACGCCCCGGCGATGGCCGCCGTGCGCCTGGGGACCCTGAGGAGTTCATCCGATCCAACGGCGTGGGCACACGGTAGCGAGACAGCCGGGGCGTATCTCGAGCGACGCATGTCCACCGGCGCCCTGGACCGGTTCCTGCGCCCGTTCTTCGGTGGCGTGTTTCTCGATCGCTCGCTGGCCGTCCCCCGCCCCTACTTTGAGTTCATCTTCGCGATGTTCGCACGCGGACGCGCCACGTTGCCGTCGGGGGGCATGGGAGCGATACCGACGCAGCTGGCCGACGGGCTCCCGCCGGGCACGGTGCAGTGCGGTCGCACGGTCACCGGGGTCGAAGATGGCCACGTCGTCCAAGCGGACGGTGAGCGCGTTCCGGCAACACACGTGATCGTCGCGACCGACGGTTCGACCGCCGGGGAGCTCGCCGGCATGAGGGGTACAACCTGGAGCGGTTGCATTACACTGTACTTCGCCGCTCCGACCGCGCCGTACGAGGAACCGATCTTGACACTCAACGGTGACGGGCCCTCGGCAGGACCGGTGAACCACGTGTGCATCCCGTCCAATGTCGCGCCAGCATATGCACCGGGTGGCCAGGCCTTGATCTCCGCGACGGTGGTTGGCATACCGGACGACACTCTCACCGACCTCGAAGCCGACGCTCGATCACAACTGCACGAGTGGTTCGGTGACGCCGTGCGGACGTGGCGGTTCCTTCGCGCGTACCGTATCGACCGGGCGCTGCCGCGCATGGAACCGCTCCCCCTCGCCCCACCGACGATGGCTGCAGTGGGCGGGTGCCGGCTCATCGTGGCCGGCGATCACGTAGAGTCACCGTCGATCAACGGTGCCATTGCGTCCGGGGCTCGTGCGGCCCGGACCGTCATCGACGACCTGGGCTGATCGATGAGCGACGTCGCGGCGCGTTCGAGTAGTCCGTTGATCGGTGTCGCCTGCCTCATTCAGCGCGGAGACAGCGTGCTGCTGATGCGGCGGCGCGGCCCGCACGGAGGAGGAACGTGGTGTCCCCCCGGCGGGCATCTGGACCATGGCGAGTCTGTGGAAGCCTGCGCGTCGCGAGAGGCACGAGAGGAAACCGGGCTCGTTGTGGAGCAGGTCCGATTCATCGCGGTGACGGAAGATCGCTTTGAAGAATCAGGCCGGCACTACGTCACGATCTGGATGGCGGCCGAAGCGCCCGATGGTGAACCGCGCGTTGCCGCGCCGGAAGAGATGGACGAGATCGCCTGGTTCCGGCATGATGCGCTGCCAACACCGTTGTTCCAGAGCCTCGCGAACCTCATCCACCGACCGCTGTTTCGACTGCCAGGCGTCTTCCCGGGACTCGCGAAACATCCCTGACCTCTGGAACCTCAACGATCGGGCATCAACACGTCGCCCCGCGCCAAGACCGCTCGCACGCGCTCGAAGAGCGCTTGATCCTCGCGCATCGCCGAGGCTGACCGTTTGGCA
This sequence comes from Gemmatimonadota bacterium, assembly GCA_039586875.1. Lineage (GTDB taxonomy): Bacteria > Gemmatimonadota > Gemmatimonadetes > Gemmatimonadales > GWC2-71-9 > JAOTVV01. Next base: position 11,675 of record JBDHJO010000035.1, read on the forward strand.
GCCGATGCGAGGGGCAGCCGCATCCGTTGGACCCCGGCGAGTTGCTCCCTGTGCCGGTTCAAGAACGCCCAGTAGAGGGGCGTGATCGGGCAGGTTCGCTTCGGATCGAAGCGGCACTGACCGCAATAGTCACTCATCTTGTTGATGTACGCCGCGCCGGACACATACGGCTTGGTCGTCACGAGATCTCCCGTGCCGAATGTACCCATCGCCAGAACGTTCGGCTCCACAACCCAATCGTACGCATCGATGTAGGCGACCCAGAACCAATCGGTCACGTCGCGAGGTTCGAGGTCGAGGAGCGTCGCGAGGTTCGAAAGAACCATGAGTCGAGTGATGTGGTGGCCGTACCCATGTTGCCACACCTCCCGCACCACGTGGTCCAGACACTCCAGCCCGGACTCGGCACCCCAAAACGCCGGCGGCACGTCGGCATGGGAATCGAGCGCCGACGGCGCTGCTCCCCCGTCGGGTCCGTCGACCGCGTCGCCAGTCTCCCACGCCCGGCCGCGCCATTTCGTCAGACCGCCGTCGCCAACGTCGGCTCGCACCGCCGTGCCCGTGGGAGCACGCCGGAATCCGTCGGTCGCCAGATGGACGTGCCGCATGAACTCCCGCCATCCCAGCACCTGCCGGATGAACCCCTCCTTGCTCGCGAGCGGAATGTCGAGCGAGACGACATCGGCGATCAGGTCTCGCGGCAACAGACGTGACAGATTCATGAGCGGGGACACGAGGGTGTGGAAGAGCGTTCGCGAACGGACCGACATGGCATCCTCGAACGGGCCGAAGAGCGGCAGCGCTTCACGTGCCGCCCAGGCCCAGGCCCTCGCCGCCTCGACGCGCGTCGCGGCAATCGCACTCATATCGAGCCGACCGGGATGGTCCGAGAAATCGCGCTCGATCAACTCCGCCACCTCGAGTTTCACATCGTCGACGGCATAGCTCGGCGGCGAGGGTGCCGGTGGCTCCCCAGGCCATCGACGCCTGTTTTCCGCGTCAAAGCTGAACTTCCCGCCCACCGGCTTCCCCGCATCCATGAGGATTCCCGTCTCGCGCCGCACCGCCCGGTAGAACGCATCCATCCTCCACGGCGGCCCACTGCCCTGGCTTTCGCGAAACTGTTCGACGGTCGTGAGCCACCCTTCGTGGGGCAGTACCTCGATCGACCCCGCGCCGGTGAGCGGCTCGAGATCGGCACGAAGCTCCCTCTCGGCCGGCTCCATCATCCTCAGCACGCCCAGCTCTCGCACCAACGGCACCAGCGACGCTCGGTACGGAGCGTCGGCGGCCAGATACCGTACGGCAATCCCCCGAGCCGCCTGTTCGAGCGCGAAGTGTCGGCCGTTCGCCAACACCCACGCGAGCTTCTGCCGGTGATACGGCCGGCGACGTGCCTTCCACCGATTCTCGACCATCACAATCCCGAGCTCCCGGGGATCCTCCCGGAGGATTGGGCCGGCCGCATCGGTGAGCTGATCGTACGGAACGAAGAGCCACCTCCGACCCGAAGGATCCGACCGGCGACGTTCGAGTTCGTCAAGGAAAAAGGACATGGGTGTTGCAGAATCTCGCACTCAGCGTCTCTGATGTCAAAGATATGTCCATTTAATGCAATTGACTTAACGCCTGAAAGTGGACAACTTCTAGACACCAATCGCCTTGGATTTGCCCAATGTCGTCGGATCGGACTGTCCTCCTGACCGGAGCGTCAGGATACGTGGGAGGTCGCCTGCTGCGCGAGCTTGAATCGCGGGGTGCGCGGCTGCGCTGCCTCGCTCGACGCCCGGACCAACTCCGACATCGCGTCGCCCCGGATACGGAGGTCGTCGCCGGGGATGTCTTTGATCCGGACTCCTTGCGGGAATCGCTCGCCGGCGTGCACACCGCGTATTACCTCGTGCACTCGATGGGATCGACGGGTGATTTCGAAGAGCAGGACCGTCGCGCCGCCCAGAACTTCGCGAACGCCTGCCGCGAGGCAGGGGTCGAACGGATCATCTACCTCGGGGGATTGGGGCGAGGGGACAACCTGTCCTCCCACCTGCGTAGTCGGCAAGAGGTCGGCCGCATTCTCCGCGAGTCGGGGGTCGAAACGATCGAGTTCCGTGCGTCGATCGTGATTGGCTCCGGCAGCCTGTCGTTCGAGATGGTTCGGACCCTCGTCAACCGGTTGCCGGTGATGATCACACCGAAATGGGTTCGGACGGAGGCGCAACCGATCGCCATCGAGGACCTGGTCGCCTATCTCGTCGCCGGGCTCGATGTGGACCTCGACGGCAGTCGCACATTCGAAATCGGCGGTGCCGATCGCGTCTCCTACGGCGGGATCATGCGCGAGTTCGCCCGGCAGCGCGGTCTCAAGAGACCCATGATCCCGGTTCCCGTTCTCACTCCATGGCTCTCGGCCCGGTGGCTCGGCCTGGTCACTCCGCTCTACGCTCGGGTCGGCCAGAAGCTGCTCACAAGCGTGAAGAACCAAACGGTCGTCGAGGACACCAGCGCGCTCGACGTCTTCCCGATTCGGCCACGGGGCATCGCTGCTGCGATCGAGCGAGCGCTGCACAGCGAAGATCAGGCGCTCGCGGCAACACGGTGGTCCGACGCCTTGTCGTCTCAGGGTACGATTCGGAGTTGGGCAGGCGTACGATTCCTCTCGCGCATCGTCGATTCGCGCACCGTGCACGTGGCGGGCACCGCGTCCCGATCGTTCGCTCCGATTCGCCGCATCGGCGGGACGGTGGGATGGTACTACGGCGACTGGCTATGGCACCTGCGGGGGTTCCTTGACCTGTTGGTCGGCGGGGTCGGCACACGTCGCGGCCGTCGCGACCCAGAGCATGTTCTGCCCGGCGACCCGCTCGATTTCTGGCGGGTGGAAGCCGTGGAGCCGGACCACCTCCTTCGCCTGCAGGCGGAGATGAAGGTGCCGGGACGTGCCTGGCTCGAGTTCGAAGTCACCGAGGACGCGACGGGTAGCGTGATTCGGCAGACTGCCATCTTCGATCCCGTGGGACTGTTAGGGTTGGCGTACTGGTACGCATTGTATCCGCTGCACCGACTCGTGTTCGCCGGGATGCTGGCCGGCATCGCCAGGACAGCCGAAGCACCGACGCAGTAGCCTCGAGGTGGCGTCTAGACCTGCCGTCAACCGTTGCGGTAGGTGCGCGTCGGAAAGGCGCTATCGAGCGGATGGTCACGATCGACCGTGACGGCGTGACGCTCGCCCAAGCCCTGCTGCCTGGTTGTCAGCGCGCGATGCGGACCGGGCGACGCCGAGCACCCCACCGCCCCGGCTCGGCTTCGAACACACCTGCGCATCTGGTGCCACACTTCGCACAGCGACCGGCCTCCCCCATTCCCCATACGCGCAACTCGTACCAGTCCCTCGCAATGAGGGTGTGTCCGCACGCATGACAGCACGTAGATCCGCCGTCGAGGTCGTGCACGTTGCCCGTGTAGGCGTACCGCACACCATTCCGCATGGCGACGGCACGGGCTCGCGTCAGCGTCGACGGCGGCGTGGGCGCCACATCGAGCATTTGGAAATCGGGGTGGAAGGCGGTGAAGTGCATCGGCACATCCGTACCCAGATGCTCGACCACCCACTGCGTCATCCCCTCGAGCTCATGTTCCGAGTCGTTCCAACCCGGAATGATCAAGGTCGTGAGCTCGAACCACACATCGGTTTCGTGCTTCAGGTACCGCAGGGTCTCTAGAACCGGCTCCAGTCGTCCCTTCGCCAACCGCCGGTAGAAATCTTCGGTGAACCCCTTGAGGTCGACGTTCGCTGCATCCATGAACTCGTAGAATTCGCGCCGCGGCTCGTCACACACGTACCCGGCGGTCACTGCCACGGTCTTGATCCCGCGCTCCCGGCACGCTCGTGCAACATCGATCGCGTACTCATGGAAGATCACCGGATCATTGTAGGTGAACGCCACGCTGCGGCATCCGAGTCGTTCCGCCGTCTCCGCCAGCGCTTCCGGTGTCGCCGAGTCGGCAAGCGTGTCGATCTCGCGGGATTTACTGATGTCCCAGTTCTGGCAGAACTTGCACGCGAGATTGCAGCCAGCCGTGCCGAACGAGAGCACCGGCGTGCCGGGGAGGAAGTGGTTCAGGGGCTTCTTCTCGATGGGATCGACGCAGAACCCGCTCGAGCGCCCATACGTCGTGAGCACCACCTCGCCACCCTGGCACATGCGCACGAAACACATGCCCCGCTGCCCCTCACGCATGCGACAGTACCGCGGGCAGAGATCACACTGTACCCGACCGTCGTCCGTGCGATGCCAGTACTTCGTCGGGACGATTGCGTTACTCGCGATGTCCACACCACCTCCCGCTGAACCCATGTCGTGAAGCATAGGTGGTTGTCGGAATCACCGACAGATGACGCCGACGGCCGTGCGCGACGACCCAAGAAACGGGAGCGCCGCCCGCAGGATTCGTTCAGCGAATCCAGGGAATGAGGCGCAGCACGAGATCATGGAGGCGGCCATGATACGGCGGATGCAGCAGGCGTGACAACGCCGGCCAGCGTTGTCTGACAATTGGGCGTGCGTGGGACATTTCGAGAAACCCGTAGTAGCCGTGATACCGCCCCATACCGCTTGCTCCAACGCCGCCGAACGGCAGATCAGAATTGGCGTAATGCAGGAGGGTATTGTTGACGACGGTACCGCCGGCCGGAATGCTACGCACGAGTCGGTCGACCGTCGAGCGGTCTCGAGCAAAGACGTACGAACCGAGTGGCTTGCCGTTCGTGCGCGCCAATGCGTTGGCCTGTTCAGCTGTGTCGTACCGGAGCACGGGAAGGACCGGCCCGAAAATCTCCTCGCGCATCACCGGCATGTCCGCGGTGACGCCGGTCAGGATGGTGGGCGCCACGTAGCGTTCACCGGCATCGTAACGACCGCCGCACGCCACGACCGCACCCTGCGCAACGCTGCGCTGCACCATGACCACGAGGCGCTCAAAGCTCTCGGCATCGACGATTCGACCGAAATCCCTCGTGGCCCGGCGCGCGTCCTCGTCCTCACCGTAAAACCGTCCCACCGTCTCGACCATGGCCTCCACAACGCGATCATGCACGGCGTCGTTGGCGAGCACGAAGTCCGGAGCCAGACAGGTCTGCCCGGCGTTGAAGAACTTGCCCCAGACGATCGCAGCTGCCGTCGCCTGAAGATCCGCCGACGCATCGACGATCGCCGGCGACTTCCCGCCGAGCTCCAGCGTCACCGTGGCGAGCTGCCGTGCCGCGGCAGTCATCACGAGCTTGCCGACGCGTGTGCTGCCCGTGAAGAAGAAGTGATCGAACGGCAGCTCGAGGAGGCGTGAGGCAACATCAACGCCACCGGTTATCACCGTCACCTCTTCCGGGTCGAACGTGTCGGTCACGAGCGAGGCGATGAGCTGCTCCGTCGCCGGCGCCCGTTCGGATGGCTTGATCACGACCCCGTTGCCCGCTGCCAACGCTGCAACCAGCGGGTTGACGATCAATCCGAACGGGTAGTTCCACGGCGCCATGATGAGGATCGAGCCCTTCGGCTCGAACCGCATGGTGCTCGACGTGCCGACGAGAAACAGCGTGGATCGCACCCGACGTCCGCGTACCCAGCGGGGGAGCCACCGAATCGCATAGTCGATCTCCTGCAGGACATGCTGATACTCGGCGATATCCGACTCGAAATCGGCGCGCTTCAGATCACGGCGGAGCGCGTCGATGATCGCCGCACGCCTGGCAACGACCGCTGCGCGTAGTCGGCGGAGGCGTGCCTGTCGCTCAGTGACGGAGAGATCGGCACCCGCTCTGCTGCGCTGCTGCTCGACGATGGAGCGAATCTGCCTGAGGTCCATGGAGCCCGCAGGATGGCCCCGAGATCGCCACATGTCCAGTCATCGCCCGTCGGCTCGCCGACCATCGGCATCCGCGCTATGGTTCTGGAGGTATGCGAACTGGGAGGATGACGATGGAACGTGCTGCGGCTGATGCATTCGCCGAGGCTTGCACTCGCTTGAGCCCCGAGTCCAGTGACCTGATGGGTGGCGTGGATGCCGTCGTGTTCGAGGCGTTCAAGGACGTGCGCCGCGCCGCGCATCCTGACCGCATCATGGCCATGGAACCGCCCGACTACATGGGGCGTGGCCTCCTCGCGCACGCACTCTTTCTCGGCTGGCGGGATTTCGCGGAGGCGGAGTTCCTGCTCGGGGCCGTACGACAGCATATGTTGGCGGACCTCCGCGAGAATCGAGTACCACACGCCGATGTGTACCGCCTCGCGCACGCGCTCGACCGGTTCTGTCACGCGTGGAAGAGCAGCCAGATGGGGGCCTGAACCCATTCATCACCCCTTCAGGCTCCCTTCATACACCATGCGCTATACCTATTCGTTTCGCCGGACCCGTGCCGGTCCGTAGCGGTTCATTCTGGAACATGTCAGTGAGGTCGTAATATGCAGCGATCAATCCGTGATCTCCCCAGGCTCCTCGGTGCATTCGTTCTCGTGTCGCTGCTGGCGGCTCCGACAACGGCGCAGGAGCAGGGGGCGACGACCGAGTTCATGAAAGAATTCGGCACGATGTGGACATTCGACGCCCCGCCGCTCGACTACTGGCAGGCGACGTACAGCTTCAGTCCCACTCAGGAATGGCTCGACCATGTGCGTCTGGCTTCGGTCCGTCTCTCCGGCTGTTCGTCCTCGTTCGTCTCTGAAGACGGTCTGGTGATGACGAACCACCACTGCGCCCGCGAGTGCATCAGTGCCACATCGACACCCGACTCGAATTACCAGGAAACGGGGTTCGTGGCGAGGACGCGCGCGGAGGAGAAAGTCTGCCCTGGCGTGTATGTCGATCAGTTGCTGGCGATCGAGGACGTGACCGAACGCATCCGGGCTGCGGTGACGGCGCAAGACGAGGTCACACAGCTCGAACAGCGCCAAGCGGTCATTGCCGAGATTCAGAGCGCCTGCGAAACGTCCGACGATCTGCGGTGTCAGGTCGTGCGGTTCTACCAGGGCGGGATGTACTCCTTGTACACCTACAAGCGATTCACCGACGTCCGCTTGGTCATGGCGCCTGAGGGACAGGCCGCCTTCTTCGGTGGCGACCCGGACAACTTTACCTATCCACGGTATGATCTCGACCTCACGCTCTACCGCGTGTACGAAAACGGTGAGCCGCGGCAGACCGACCATTACTTCAAGTTCAGCGAGAACGGAGCCGCCGAAGACGAGCTAGTGTTCGTCACCGGCAACCCGGGTTCGACCGGGCGACTCCTCACGATGGCGCAGATGGAGTATCTGCGGGATGTCGATTACCCCGCCCGCCTCGCCCGCTACGAGCGTAGCCTGAACGTGCTTCGGAAGCTCGCTGCTCGCAGCGAGGCCGATCAGCGTCGCTATCAGAACCAGATCTTCGGGTATGAGAACTCACACAAGGCGGTGACCGGCTACCTCACTGGCTTAGTGGACGAGGAGCGGATGGCCGCCAAGGCGGCGTTCGAGAAGGACTTCCGCAGCCGCATCGCGGCCGATCCTGCCCTGCAGGAGCAATTTGGCGGCGCATGGAACGCTATTGCGAAGGCGCAGAAACAGATTGCGTCGTTCGCGGTGGAGCGCCGATGGCACGGGTTCGGCGGCTCACAACTAATGAACCTCGCGGGCGGCATCGTTCGCCTCCCGCAACAGAGCGCGTTACCTGAGGAACAGCGCCTTCTGCAGTATCGTGCCGGCGAGCTCGATACGCTGCGCGCCGAGATTCTGTCCGATGCGGAGTTCGACCTCGAAGCCGAGATGATGAATCTGGCGGCGCAGTTGAAGGCCGCGCAGACGGAATTGCCAGCGGATGATCCGTACCTGTCGGCCATGCTGGGCGGCAAGGATCCATGGGTTGCAGCTGAGGCCATGATCGAGGGAACACGACTCACCGATCTCACCGTCCGGCAGGCACTGCTCGACGGCGGGATGGACGCGGTCGCGGCGTCCGACGATCCGCTCATCGTGGCCGCGCGCGCGGTCGCACCGCTCTCACTCGAG
>JBDHJO010000203.1:0-4770 GCA_039586875.1 Gemmatimonadota bacterium
GACTCGCGCCTCGCTCCAGCGTCACCGTTCGAAGGTCGGCCGCGGCTCGTCCGTCAGGTCGCTGGGTCACTCGCTATGCCGCTTCTCTCGATCGGGCAGCTTCCCGACCTGAAGATCGGACGGATCGGTCATCCCGCCACGGTTGAAGCCCCATTTCAGCAACGGTGGAGCAATGAAGGTCGTGCCCATCACCATGATCAGCACCGCACTGAACAGGTCGCGGGTCATCACACCGGCGGTCAAGCCGATGTTGGCGAAGATGAGTCCAACCTCGCCGCGCGGGATCATGCCGATCCCCACACCCACACGATTGAACTTGACCCACGGCACCGCCCACCCCGCAGCGACCTTGCCGACGATCGCGACGAGAAACAACGCGCCGCCCACCGCCAGGATCATGGCGTTGGACCCCTGAAACGGATTCAGCAGGGCCACGTCGAACTGCGCACCGATCGAGAGGAAGAAGACCGGAGTGAAAATATCCGCCACGGGTTTGATTCGAGAGTTGATGACGTCGAACTGGTTGGTCCCCGACAGAATGATGCCCGCCGCAAAGGCCCCGATGATCAGCGCCGATCCAGCCAGCGACGCGAGCGCCGCCATGAACAGCACGAACGCGAATGCCGACACCAGCAGGCTGCCGCGCACGCGCATGCGGTCTAGGAGCGAGAACACACGTGGGGCCACCGCGAGTCCCACGCCCACAGCCAGTACCAGGAAGCCGACCGCCAATCCCATGGTCTTGCTGAGCCCGATGACCGACACGGCCTCACCGGCTACCAGCGACGACACGAGTCCGAGCAGGAGGATCCCCAGAATGTCGTCGATGACGGCGGCGCCGATGATGGTGCGGGCTTCCACCGAGTGCATGGCCCGGAGATCCTGTAGCACCCTCGCGGTAATCCCCACGCTCGTCGCCGTCAGGGTCGCCCCGATGAAGATCGCGGTCGTCGATCGGGCCACATGGTTGAGTTCTGCCGGCACGAGCGGCGAGATCCAGAACAGGTACCCGCCGCCCAGTGGCAGCACCACACCAACAGCTGCGACCGACAGCGCCCCCGGACCGACGCGGAACATCTGCTTGAGATCCGTCTCGAGGCCGATCTCGAACAGGAGAATGACCACGCCGATCTCGGCGAAGATCATCACGACCTCGGTGAGAGGATCCTCCGGTGCGGTCGGGATGATGCCCAGAACGCTGGCACCCAGCAAAATGCCGGCGATCAGTTCCCCCAAGACCGCCGGCTGGCCGATACGCTCGAAGAGCTCGCCGGAAAACTTCCCGGCGAGCAACATGACTCCCAAGACAAGGAAAAGGTGGACGATCAGCGCCCCCCCCCCTCCACTCTCACCCGACGCCCACAGGGGCGCGGCCGCCGCTACCGCCAACACTGCGGCGACTCCCAGTCCACGTCGTAGAATCATCACTACTCGCTACACGGAGTTCAGATGCGTCCCCGCGCCTCAGGCTTGAAGGTGTACGATCGAACGTAATACGGAATCTCGAACGTGATGCTGTAGAACGTCCGAATGACGATCTGCGGCGGCTGCCCGCCACGCAGGATCACGAGATTACGCGCGGCTTCTTCCGGCAGACCGAGGTCCTTGATGCTTTCCAGAATACTCCGCTGAATGACCGCGTCGGCACTTTGCCCCGCGAACCGAACCTGCGTGTTGAGGACGTCTTTGAACTGGTAGTACCTGAAGGCTTGCACACCGACCGGAAGCCCGAAGTACGCTACAGCGGCAAGGACCAGGACCAAGAACAGGCAGCCAATGCGACTCGCGCCGCGTTCCGACCGTCGTGAGGTCATCACCATTGTGATTGCGCTCCGTCAACGATGTCTGCGACGAGCTTCTCGAGTGCCACCTCTCGCCCATCCGGTTCGAGCGGCGGCGTGTACTCTCCATCGATCGATAGGCTCGATCGCTGCCACAGCGGCTTGTCTTCTATCTGGTCATAGATTTCGACGTTGAGCACCAGGCGCACGCGGCGGCGGGTGACGCGCACCTCGCCCTCCCCCGGTTGTTGCGACAACAAGAGATCCGGCTCATACCGAACGATGGCACCCCGCACCACCGCATCGGCAACTTCCTCCGCGGCCAGCCGCAATCCGAGGCGCCGTTCCATGGCCTCGGTGACGGCATCCGCCACTTCCTGCACCAACACCGGTTCGGCCGTCTGGTTGTCGAATGGAAGAATGGCCACCGTCTTGATGTGGCTCGGCAGGCCACCGCCGGCGAATCCGTAGAGGCATGCCGTCAGGCTCCCGGCCGCTGCGATGACGGGACCGATCCGGCTACGGCTGCGGCTCAACCCAAAACTGCGCATCAACGGCCTCGACGGCCTTGATGCCCACGACCGAAAACTGCACCAAGCTCGCGGACCCCGGGAACCGCATCATGGCCTCGGCCGGTTCCGGTGCCGAATCGGCGAAGTCGAGCTCGACACGTCCGATCACACCATCGGTGCCCCGCATCTCCGCTCGGAAGACGCCGCCGGGCAGCGACGTGCTCGCTTGATAGGTCAACGTGTCGCGCGGTAGGGCATAACGCCATGTGACGGACTCTCCAGATTCGACCCCGGACAATGCCGCCTCCGGTGGCGGGGGAAGGGCGATCCCCATCGCGGCCCACAGGAGCGGGGCAACCTGAATCATGCGGCCGACATCCTCTTCAGGCTCCGACCACAGGATGCTGTCACCCACGATCACCGCGGCGCCCGACCGACCGAACGGCGCACGGTAGTCGAAGCGCACCGAATCGGGCGGCACGAACAGCAGCGCGGCCCTCCCGCTCGACCTGCCCTGTTGCGTCTGGTACGTCCATCGGACATCGAACCGCTTCGCCTCGCTCGGCCGAAACGGCGCGACCCACGAGTCGACCTGCGCGGGCGTCATCGGCGGGAGATCGGCCGGAGCCAGCCGGCCAATACCGCCGCATGCCTGCAACACCGCGACCGTCGCTGCCGCCCCGGCATAATAGGGGAGCCGGCGAGTCCGGTCAAGCGCAAATTGTTGCCAGTTCAATAGTTAAACCCAAAAAAGAAGTCCGTGAACCATCGGTCTTCCGATGGCGGTCTGATAGCATACCCGAACGTGTCCCCAAAGGCAAAACGCCAACCCATGTCCAACCGCAGGACGAACGCGAAACCCAGCGGCAGCCGGAATCCGAAGCCGCCACTCCCGAGCACGCTCCGGCCGACCGACGGGTCGTTCCATGCCCCCCCGACGTCGACGAACAACGCCCCTTGCACTCCGGGAAAGCGGAGGTCCCCGAACGGCAGACCCAGGGTCACGTGCCGGGTCAACGGAAAGCGCACTTCGTTGTTGACCAGGAAGGCCTGCTCCCCGCCGACGTTGCCGACGCGCGGGTAGCCCCGAATGCCCCACGTGCCTCCGATGGCAATGCGTCGCGGCCGGCTGCCGCTCGCATAGTACCCGATCGCGCGAAATGCCCAAGTCGATCGCAACCCGAGGCGCAGGTACTCACGGTGATCGACCGAGACCTGCCAGGAATCGAACCGGCCATTCGTCAGGTCGTTGGTGACACCGGCGGTGATGTTGGTACGCGCCCCGTCCACCGGGCCCGACGGCAGCCAGAGCGCGTTGTCATGCACATAACTCACGTAGTTCGACACGAGCCAGCCGGTCCGTTGCTGCCCATCGTCGATGAACGACCCGAAATCGAACCGGTCCGAGTATTCGCCACGGATCTGTCCCACGACGCGTTTGTACCGAGAGAACGGCCACCGCACTTCGGCAAAGCCGCCGTACGATGTCTCTTCGTAGAGCGTCGAGACATCCGCCGCCGTGAACAACCCTCGCCGCCGGAACCCACCGAGTCCCCAGTTGAGGCGCCTGGTGCGATTCAGGTACAGCAGCGACGCGTTGATGTTGTCGAAGATGCTGCCGAAATCGCCCCCCTGAAACGACCCAATCGTGGCATACATCAGGTGGTCGCTCAGCATGTCGGAAAACTGGAACACGAATCCCTGCGCTGAGCCGATGCCGGGTGCGATGAGCGCATCCGCGAGCGCGAAGTCGAGTCGCAGGCCCGGTTGGTAGGGACGGGCGTCCGCTACGTCCCGTTCGGGCTTCACCAACTCCGGCCACGGCCACGACGTCCTGTCGAACACCGGGGGCAGACTGATGGAATCCGCAGCCGCCATGGCGGTATCGAGTCGCGTGGCGAAGATCTTGAACGTCAGATCGCTCCACCCCGTGAACAACAACACACCTTCGTCTGCGAGCTACTGCGGATCGTACACGGCCGTGAGCATGTTCGACACACGCACGCCATTGCCGAGCGAGTCGACGCGATAGGCGTCCACCGATCCCAAACGATCCGACGCGAAATAGACGTGCCCGTCCGCTGCCCAGCTGGGGGTCTGATCCCGCCACGGACCGAACGTGAGATGCCGCGGCTCACCGCCGTCGAGATCCAGCAGAAACAGATTCAGGGCGCCCTCGACACCACCGGCGGTTCGATCGGAAGAGAACACGACCTGTCGACCGTCGGGACTCACCGAGGGATCCGCATCTTGGTATCGATCGGCCGTGAGACGCTCCAACCGACCGTCCGGCAGCCAGAGCCGATACAGGTCCGAGTAGCCGCTCTCAGTCAGCCCGCTGAAGACCACACTCTGCCCGTCGGGCACCCATACCGGCGACAGGATCGAGGCCAAACCGTCGAACTGGTAGCGTCCGACCACGCGGCCGCCTTCGAGATCCCAGATGAAGAGCGCGTCACGATCCAGGAACCGTGATG